>VGYP01000044.1 GCA_016872955.1 Planctomycetota bacterium | reverse complement strand
AAGGGACTCGTGCGGTTCGGTCGCCGGCGTGCTTCGGCAGGGGCGGCAGCGTGTCGACGCCGACGTTGAGCGTGCCGCTGGCCTTGCTGCCGGTCACCTTGCCCCGCTCGATCTGCTCGAACACGTCGGTCAGCTGCTCCCCGAGGAAGATCGAGATGATCGCCGGAGGCGCCTCGTTGGCCCCGAGCCGGTGATCGTTGGCGCTGGAGGCGACCACGGCCCGCAGGATGTCGGCGTGCCGGTGCACCGCGCGGATCACCGCGGCGCAGAACACCAGGAACTGCATGTTCTCGTGGGGTGTCTCGCCTGGCTCGAGCAGGTTGCCCAGCCGGCAGCCCAGCGACCAGTTGACGTGCTTGCCGGAGCCGTTGATGCCGGCGAAGGGCTTCTCGTGCAGCAGGCAGGCCATGCCGTACTTCTGGGCGACGCGGGTGAGCGTCTGCATGATCGACTGCTGGTGGTCGGTGGCGATGTTGGCGTTTTCGTAGACCGGCGCGATCTCGTACTGGCTCGGCGCCACCTCGTTGTGGCGGGTCTTGACCGGCACGCCGAGCTTGTAGAGCTCCCGCTCCACCTCGAGCATGAAGGCGAGCACCCGCTCCGGGATCGCGCCGAAGTACTGATCCTCGAACTCCTGGCCCTTGGGGGGCTTAGCGCCGAACAGCGTCCGGCCGCAGAGCACCAGGTCGGGGCGATTGAAATAGAAGTTGCGGTCGATCAGGAAGTATTCCTGCTCGGGGCCCGCCGACGCCGTGACCTGGCCGACGTCCTTGCGGCCGAATAGGGCCAGCACGCGGCGGGCCTGCTTGTCGACGGCCTGCATGCTTCGCAGCAAGGGCGTCTTCTTGTCGAGCGCCTCCCCGGTCCACGAGCAGAAGGCGGTCGGAATGCAGAGAGTCGTGCCGTTGGGATTGTCGAGGATGTAGGCGGGGCTGGTCGGGTCCCAGGCGGTGTAGCCGCGGGCCTCGAAGGTTGCCCGCAAGCCGCCGGACGGGAAGCTCGACGCGTCGGGTTCACCCTGGATCAACTCCTTGCCGGAGAACTCAGCCACCGCCGTGCCCTCACCGGTCGGCGCCAGGAAGCTGTCGTGCTTCTCGGCGGTCAGGCCGGTCAGCGGATAGAAGACGTGTGCGTAATGGGTGGCCCCTTTCTCGATGGCCCAGTCTTTCATCGCCAGCGCTACTGCGTCGGCGATCGACGGATCGATCGGCTTGCCCTGCTTGATGGTCGCCTGCAGCGTCTTGTAGACGCTTGTGGGCAGGCGTGCCCGCATCTGGGCATCTCCGAAGACGTTGGCCCCGAAGATCTCGCTGGTGGGCGTCTCGCGGAAGTTCCAGCCCTGGCCGGTGGGTCGGTAGGCGTTGATGGCGGCGATCGCGCTGGCACGGGACGTGGTCATGGCGTTCCTTGTCTGGAGTTCCTCTCGGTGGCCTGCCAGTGTAGCGGCCCGCAGTGGCAGCGGTCGGCATGCACGCGGGGCGGGCCGATCGGCCTATCGCGAGGCCGTCGCGTGGCCGGCGGCCGTCGCCGGCCGCATCGCCGAGCGTCGGGCGAGCTCGATGCCGGCCGCGAGGGCGGCATCGCTCTGCTCGCTCGCTGTAGCCTGCTCCCCGTCCACCGGCCGCGCCGCCGTCACCACCGCCACGTCGGGCTCGACACCCACGCCGCTGAAGGGCAGGCCACGGGGAGAGAAGAACTTGGCCGTGGTCAGCCGCATTCCCACGCCGGCGGCCTCGAGCGGGAAGATGCCCTGGATCGATCCCTTGCCGTAGCTGCGGCTGCCCACGATCGTGCCGCGGCGATGGTCGCGGATCGCCCCGGCGAGGATTTCGCTGGAGCTGGCCGAGTCGCCGTCGATCAGGACGACCAGCGGCACCCGCCAGGTGCCCGCCTTGGCGGCGGTGTAGTTGAAGTCCTCGTCAGCGCTGCGGCCGCGTGTGGCCACCACCAGGCCCCGCTCCAGGAACAGGTCGGCGACGTCCACGGCGGCCGACAGCAGCCCGCCGGGATTGCCCCGCAGGTCGAGCACCAGCGACCGCATGCCGGCGGCATCGAGTCGCCGCAGGGCGGCTGCCAGATCGGCGGCGGTCGTCTTCTGGAACGTGGTCAAGCGGATGCGGGCGACACCCGCCGCCGGATCGGCGATCGCCTCCTCCTCGATGCTCGGCACCTCGACGTGTTCGCGGCGGACGGTCACGGCCCGGGCCGCGCCCGGCCCGCGGACGACGGCCAAGGTCACGAGCGAGCCCTCCGGCCCCTGCAGCAGATGCGCCGCCTCATCGACGCCCATCCCGCCGATCGACCGTCCTCCGACGCCGATCAGATGATCGCCGGCCCGGAGGCCGGCCCGCTCGGCCGGGCTGCCGGGAATCACGTGCACCACGAGCAGGCCGTCGGTCGCGCTCTTGAGCTCCACGCCTAGGCCGACGAAGTTGCCGTCGATCTGGGCGTAGAGGTCCTCGAGTTGGCCGGTCGTCAGGAAGGCCGAATACTCGTCGAGGCCGCCGACGGCCGCGGCCGCCATCTCCATCAGCGTGACGGCTGGCGCGATGCCGAGGATCGAGTGACCGGCCCGGGCCACCCAGGCCGCCAGGGATTCAGCGTCGGACTGCAACGTGATGGGGCAGCTGGCGACGATGCGGTTCACCTGCTGCTGGTAGATCGCCCG
The DNA here is from genome assembly GCA_016872955.1 of Planctomycetota bacterium. Lineage (GTDB taxonomy): Bacteria > Planctomycetota > Planctomycetia > Pirellulales > UBA1268 > QWPN01. The sequence continues at coordinate 11,809 of VGYP01000044.1, read as the reverse complement.
CCGCTCCGGCGTGGCCTGGGCGGCATGCGTCGCGACGAACGCCGGATCCTCGAGCGCCACGTCGACGGCCAGCACGCCGCGGGCCGTGAGCCGGCCGTAGTCGGGCGCCTCGACGTGATGCGTGGCGATGCGGCCGAGCACCTCGCCGTAGGCCCTGCGGGCCTGGGCCTCGGAGAGCGTGGCCAACTGCCGACGGTAGGTGGGCTCGGCATGCCGCCGGGAAACGTCGCAGTGGAGCTTCGCCAGGTCGTAGTGCCTGGCCAGCGCCGGGTCGAGCGTGCCCTTGCGGGCCGCCGTCTCGCAGATCTTGACGACGTCCGACCAGCGGCCCTGGTGGGCCAGCGTTGTGGTGCGGGTGGCGAGATCGTCAGCTGGGGCGGCGACTTTCGCCGCCGGCTGCCAATGCAGGGACGAATCCGCCCGGGCGGCGGCCGAGACCACCAGCACCAACGCCGCCAGGAAACCTGCCAGCCGCAGGCTGACTCGTTCGTGCGGTCGGGGACAGCGTCGGGACACGCGACAATCCGTTGGCGGGGAGCCGCTCGGAAGGTGGCGGCAACCAGCGGTCCGTCCGTTTGGCCGCTTGCGATTATGGCCCACGGGACAAGCGCGAGCAAAAATCCGCAGCCTAAAAAACAGGCTTTTCCCGACCGGCCAGGCTTGCCTCAGGGGCATTCCGTGCACGATCGTCACCACCCCACCCGGCGACACGTTGGTAGGATCGATCGTTGGTCGGCCCGCAGCCGTCCCCACCCCGCGAGCGAGCGATGGCCGAGCGAGCAGGCAATCATGATCCGGCCGGCGACGCACCTCATGCGGCGGTGGGCGCCACACTCGTGCTCCTCGACCGCGTGCGCCGCGGCGACGGCGAGGCCGTCAACGGCCTGCTCGAGCGGCACCGGGCGGCGATCCGCCGCATGATCGACCAGCGCATGGACCGTGCGGTCCAGCGGCGGGTCGACGCCAGCGACATCGTGCAGGACGTGCTCGTGGAGGCCAACCGCCGACTCGGCGACTACCTCGCCAACCCCACCATGCCGTTTGGGCTGTGGCTGCGGCACATGGCCCGGGACCGGTTGATCGACGCCCATCGCCGCCATCGCGTGGCGGGCAGTCGGAGCGTCGATCGCGAAGTGCCGCTCGTCACGACCGAGACGGGCGACCGTTCCGCGGCCGATCTGGCCGGCAACCTGGCGGACCGGGAACTGACCCCGGCGGCGGCCGCCACCTGGCATGAACTGGAGCGGCGCTTCGCGGCGGCTGTCGAAAAGCTCGAGGAACCCGATCGTCAGATTGTGCTCCTGCGACACTTCGAGCACCTTTCCACCGCCGAGGCCGCCGAGGTGCTCGGCCTCTCCAAGCCTGCCGCCGGGATGCGTTATCTGCGGGCGATGCGCCGGTTGCGGGTCCTCCTGGAGGGCTGAGCGGCGGGCGCCGCCGGCGGCACGGGTCCGCCTATTATGTTCGAGAGTCCGTTCTCCCGTCCGCATGATCGTCATGCCCATCGCGTCCCGCGTCAGCGACAGCCCGCTTTCGGAAGCCGACGAGGAGCGGCTCGCCGGTCTGCTCGAGTCGCTTTCGGAGGCGCGGAGCACGGAGGCGGTCGCGCTGCTCGAGCGGCAAGCCGCCGAGCACCCGCGGCTGGCAGGCCAGTTGCGGGAGTTGTTCGCGGCGATGTCGATGGCCGACGCCGTGGCCGAGGCCTCGACGGTCCTCCAGCCGGCCCGACCCGTCGGGCCCGCGGCGGTGCCGGCTCCGCCTGCGTCCGGGGCGTTCGTTCCGGGCGTCACGCCGCTGCCGGCCACGTTTGACGACTACGAGCTACTCGATGAGCTCGGCCGCGGCGGCATGGGCGTCGTCTACCGGGCCCGTCAGAAGAGCCTCGGGCGGATCGTGGCGGTGAAGATGCTCCTGCGCCGCGACCTGGCGACGGCCGCCGACCTGGCTCGCTTCCGCAGCGAGGCCGAGGCGGCGGCCCGCCTCGACCATCCGGGTATCGTGCCGATCTTCGAAATCGGTGAATGCGGTGGCCATCCCTTCTACAGCATGCGGTTCATCGAGGGGACGACGCTCGCCAAGCGGCTCGCCGCCGGCCAGGTGCCGCCCCGCGAGGCCGCCGCGATCCTCGGGCAGGTGGCCGAGGCCGTCGATGCCGCGCACCGTCGCGGCGTGCTCCATCGCGACCTCAAGCCGTCGAACATCCTCATCGATGCAGCGGGCGCGCCCCACGTCTCGGACTTCGGTCTAGCCAAGCGCATCGAGCAGGACCAAGACGTCACGCACACCGGCGCTATCCTGGGCACACCCTGTTACATGTCGCCCGAACAGGCGGCCGGCAGTCGCGGCGACGTGGGCCCGGCCAGCGATGTCTGGAGCCTAGGCGCGATCCTCTACCAGGCGCTCGTGGGGCAGCCGCCGTTCCGCGAGTCGAATCCGATGGAAACGCTGCTGGCGGTCCTCGAGAGAGACCCCCCGCTGCCCCGCTCTCTCCATCCGGAGGTCGACCGCGACCTCGAGTTGATCGCGCTGAAGACCCTGCAGAAGCCGCAGGACCTGCGCTATGCCTCGGCCGCCGACCTGGCCGCCGACCTGCGGGCGTACCTGGTGGGTGAACCAGTGGCGGCTCGCCGCGGCGGCCTTTCCGACGTCGTCGCGCGGCTCTTCCGGGAAACCCACCATGCGACGGTCCTCGAGAACTGGGGCCTGCTTTGGATGTGGCACTCGGTGGTGGTGCTAACCCTCTGCGTCGTCACCGACGTGCTCGCCTGGCAGGGCGTCGTGAGCCGCTGGCCCTACGTGGCCTTGTGGGGCGGCGGGCTGGCGGTCTGGGCACCGATCTTCTGGGCCCTCCGGCACCGCACCGGGCCGGTGACCGCGGTCGAGCGGCAGATCGCCCACATCTGGGGCGGCAGCGTCGTCGCCAGCGTGATGCTGTTCTCCGTGGAGGCGCTGCTCGGGCAGCCGGCCCTGACGCTCTCGCCGGTCCTGGCCCTCCTGGCCGGCAGCGTGTTTTTTGCCAAGGCCGGCATCCTGTCGGGGACGTTCTACGTGCAGGCGGCGGTGCTGTTCGCGACGTCGCTGGTAATGTGCCTGCTGCCGGCGTGGCAGCACGTGATCTTTGGCCTAGTGAGCGCGGCGTGCTTCTTCGTGCCCGGATTCAAGTACCACCGTCAACGCGGGCGGGCGAGCTGAGGCGATGCGGCCGATCGGCGTCCTGGTGATGTGGCTCGGGCTAGCGACGGTCGTCGCCGGCGGCGACTGGCCGCAGATCCTGGGCCCCGCCCGCGACGGCCACGCCGCCGCCGATGAGCGGCTCGCCGACACCTGGCCGGAGGCCGGGCCCCGGGTCGCCTGGTCGCGAGACGTGGGCGCGGGCTACGCGGGGATCGTCGTCGCCGCGGAGCGGGCCTTTCTCTTCCATCGCGTCGACGACCGTGAACGGGTCGTCGCCCTGGATGCGGCGACCGGCCGGCAGCTCTGGGAGGAGCCCGGCCACCCCACCGCCTTCCAGCCGCAGGTCGGCGGTGGCGACGGTCCGCTGTGCACGCCGCTGGTGGCCGGGGATCGAGTTGTGGTGTTCGGCGCCGCGGGCGTGCTCGCCTGCCTCGACGCGGCGACGGGCCGTCGGCGGTGGACCCGCGAGACGCACCACGACTTCGACGCTCCGGCCGGCTACTTCGGCGCCGGCAGTGCGCCGCTGGTGGTCGGCCGCCGGGTGATCGTCACGGTCGGCGCCGCCAAACTGGAGGCCGGGCTCGTGGCCTTCGACCTGGAGAGCGGCGAGACCGGCTGGCAGGCGGTGGCCGATGCCGCGAGTTACTCGGCACCCGTCGCCGTGGACGTGGCCGGCCGGTCGCACGTGCTGGCCGTCACGAGGCTCTCCTGCCAGCTCGTCGATGCGGCCGACGGGACCGTGCGGTGGCGGTTTCCGTTCGGCCACCGCGGACCGACTGTGAACGCTGCGTCGCCGGTGCTGCTGGCGGAGGACCGCCTGCTCGTCTCGGCCGCCTACGGAATCGGGTCGGTCTGTGCGGCCTTCGACGAGCGGTCGGCGCGGCCGCTTTGGGAAGGGGTGGAGTCGCTGGCCACGCAGTACTGCACCCCGCTGCTCGTGGCGGGCCACCTCTATGGCATCGATGGGCGTGACGACGTGCCGCCGGCCGACTTCAAGTGCCTCGATCCCCGCACGGGCCGCGTGCTGTGGGAAGTGCGTGATTTCGGCTACGGCACGCTGATCGCGGCCGACGGCCAGCTCCTCGTGGTCAAGACTGACGGCGAGATTCTGCTCGTGCAGCCCGACCCCTCCGCCGCGAGGATTGTCGCCCGCTGCCGACCCTTCGGGCCGCGACTGGCCGGCGCCCTTCGCGCGCCGCCGGCGATCGCCGGCGGGCGGCTCTATCTCCGCGATGATCGACGGCTGCTCTGTCTCGAGGTCGGGCCCTGATACGGCTCCCACTTGATCCTCGCGGGCCCGGGCCCGGTGTGCCGCTGATTCCGCGTTGCTGGCAGAAAACGCCTGCTGGCGTGGTTTCGGGGTACCCGTCCTCCGTCGCCGGACGTTCGTCGTGGGCATCCTGCCCTCCACGCACTCGATGGCGGCGCGCTTCGACATCTTGTCTCCGCTGGCCGCCAACGTCGGCTCCCGGAGCACGGGGAGCCCCTCGCGGTATCGTCGATCGCCCAGCAGGGCACGCTGACGGCTGTCCGGCTGATCAAGGGATCGCGGCCAGCCGTCGTGCGTCAGAACGGCTGTTCGTCGATCTGGGGATCCGCGGCCGTCGAGCCTGCCACGGGCTGTTCACTGGCCATGCCATTCCGTGATGGGAACACCACGACCATGCAGGCATTCCACCACTGGAGCAATCGCACTCACGCCAACGAGCAGGCCCTCGTCGAGAAAGCCGTCAGGAGCCACCGGACGCTTCGCAGAACAGACATCCGGTCGATCTGCAGAACCCGGTGGATCACGCCTGAGGATGAAGTGGGATGCGTATGACGCACGGGCTCAGCCCCGCAGTCGGTCGGCGGCGAAGGGCCGCGGCAGGAAGTCGGCCAGCCGGAAGCTGCCGCAACCGTCGATCTCGACGAGCATATCGGCCGAGCCGAACTCCGCCATCACCTGCAGGCAGGCGCCGCACGGCGCGAGATTCGCCACCGTGGAGCCATCTCGGTCGCGACACGAGATGGCGATGCGGACGAGCCGCCGGCCCCCCGCGACGACGCCGGCCAGGATCGCCGCCCGCTCCCCGCAGATCGTCAGGCCGTAGGACGCGTTCTCCACGTTCGCCCCGCGATGCGGCCCTGGTGATTCGGCGAACTCGGCGGCCGCCCCCACCCGCCATCCCGAATAGGGCGCGTAGGCCGCTCCCGTGGCGGTGCGGGCGGCCTGCAGGAGCGGCGAGCCGGCGGCGGCGGTGGACATGGCCGGTGTTCCTCGTGGTCCAGCCAGGGATCGATGGAGCCGGGGGGTAGGATAGCGGTTCCTCGCGGGCTGGTCACGCGGCGACCGGATGACCACGCGGGTATGCTCGGCGTCCCCGAGGCAAGTCGGGCGACGAGGAGTGACCGATGGACGGCGTTCAGGTTTCGACGCATCCGCTCGTGGCCCACCACGTCTGCGTGCTCCGCGATCCGGCGACGAAGCCGCCCGAGTTCCGCCGTGTCGTCCGACAGCTGACGAGGCTGGTCGCCGTCGAGGCGACGGCGGGGCTGGCAACGCGTCCGGTTCGCGTGCCGACCCCCTTGGGTGAGGCGGCGGGTCTGCGGCTCGCCGATCGGATCGCCATCGTGCCGATCCTGCGGGCAGGCCTGGGCATGGCCGAAGGCCTGCTCGAACTCCTTCCCGATGCCGAGGTCTGGCACGTCGGGCTCTCCCGTGACGAAGCCACGCTCGAGCCCAAGGAGTACTACAACAAGCTGCCGGCGCGACTCGACGCCACGCTGGCGATCGTCGTCGACCCGATGCTCGCCACCGGCGGCTCGGCCCTGCGGACCTGCCAGATCCTCGAGGCCGCCGGGATTCCGCAGATCGTGCTGGTGGCTTTGATCGCCGCCCCGCAGGGGGTCGCCGCTCTGCGGGGGGCGGTGCGCGGGATCACGATCCACGTCGCGGCCCTCGACGATCGACTCGACGGCTCCGGTTTCATCGTGCCCGGGCTGGGAGACGCCGGCGACCGCCAGTTCGGCACGCCGTCGGGTGGTTGACGCGGGCCCGTGAGACCAGAACCCCGCCGCTAGGAGCCCTCGCGATGCGTGCCGTCGACCTGATCCGCCGCAAACGCGACGGCGGCCCCCTGACCGCGGACGAGATCCAGTTCCTCGTGGCGGGACTCACAGACGGCTCGGTGCCCGCCTACCAGTGGGCGGCCCTGGCGATGGCGATCGTGTGGCGGGGCATGGCGCCCACGGAGACCGCAGCGCTCGTCGAGGCCATGCTCCACTCCGGCAGCGTCGTCGACCTGGGAGACATCCCCGGTCCCAAGGTCGACAAGCACTCGACCGGCGGCGTCGGGGACAAGACGAGCCTGATCCTCGCCCCGGTGGCCGCCGCCTGTGGCGTGACGGTCCCCATGGTGTCAGGCCGTGGCCTCGGCCACACCGGCGGCACGCTCGACAAGCTCGAGAGCATTCCCGGTTTCCGGATCGACCTCGACCTGGCCGCCTACCGGCGGGTGGCCCGGGAGTGCGGCCTCGTGCTGGCCGGCCAGACGGCGGAGATCACCCCGGCCGACCGCCTGCTCTATGCCCTTCGCGACGCGACCGCGACGGTCGAGAGCATCCCGCTGATCACCGCCTCGATCCTCTCCAAGAAGCTCGCCGAGGGGATCGACGCCCTGGTGCTCGACGTGAAGTGTGGCGGCGGCGCGTTCATGACGCGTCTGGAGGACGCTCGCGACCTGGCCGCGAGCATGACCTCGATCGCGGCGGCGCTCGGCACGCCAGTCACTGCACTGGTCACGACGATGGACACGCCGCTGGGCCGCACCGTGGGCAACGCGCTGGAGGTTCGCGAGGCGATCGACTGCCTGTGTGGCGAGGGGCCGGCCGACCTCATGGAGGTGTCGCTGGAACTGGCGGCGGAGATGCTCGTACTCGGCGGTGTGGTCGACAGCCGTCCCGCCGCGGTCGACCGCTGCCGCGGGGTGATCGCCGACGGCTCGGCCCTGGAGCGGTTCGGTCGTGTGGTGGCCGCGCAGGGGGGCGACCCGCGGGTCTGCGACGACCCCGCCGCGGTGCTGCCGCGGGCGGCCCGCGTCGAGACCGTGCGGGCCGAGCGAAGCGGCTGGCTGACGCGCCTCGATGCCCGGTCGGTGGGGCAGGCCTCTATGCTATTGGGTGCGGGACGGACGACCGTCGAGGCCGTGATCGATCCGACCGCTGGTCTTGTACTCGAAAAGATGGTCGGCGACCGCGTCGAGGCCAGCGACGTGCTGGCCGAGTTGCACGTCGGACCACGGCACGTGGCGGCGTTGGAGGCGGCGCTAGCGATTTTCCGGGGCGGCGTGGGGATCGGCGACGAGCCGCCGCCACGCCGGCCGCTGGTGATCGAGCGACGGCCGGCCGGATCGGCGCGGTAATCTCTGGCCGCAGGCACGCAGGGAGGAGCCGATGGACGGAACAGGTTGGCAGGGGCTCGCCGGGGTGGCGGCGATCCTCGGTGTGGCCTGGCTGGGGTCGGAGAACCGCCGCGCGATCGCGCCGCGGATGGTGGCCGGCGGCCTCGCGCTGCAGGTGGGGCTGGGTGTGGCCCTGCTCTCGAGTGCCACCGGCCGCCTCCTCCTCGACGCGGTCGCGGCCTGGGTCGAGTTGATCCTGGCCTGCGCGCTGGAGGGATCGCGATTCGTGTTCGGCCCGCGGCTGGTGGCCACGGACGGGCCGGCCGGGTTCGTGTTCGCCTTCCGGGTGCTGCCGACGATCATCTTCGTGTCGGCGCTGTTCGCGGTGCTCTATCACCTCGGCCTGATGCAGGCGGTGATCCGCAGCGTCGCCTGGCTGACGGCGCGGGTGCTCGGGTCGAGTGGTGCCGAGACGGTCAACGCGGCCGCCTCGATCTTCCTCGGCCAGACGGAGGCGCCGCTCACGATCCGACCCTACCTGTCCCGCCTCACCCGCTCGGAACTCTTCGTGGTGATGGTCAGCGGCATGGGGCTCGTCTCGGGCGGCATGCTGGCCGTGTACATCGGCTTCGTCGGTGGCGGCGACGAGCCGCTGCGGGAAGCGGCGTCGAGGAGCCTGCTGGCCGCGATCCTGATGACGTTCCCGGCCACGATCTTCCTGGCCAAGATCGTCGTCCCGGAGACGGGGCGGCCCGAGACGCTCGGCCGGCCGGCCATCGACGCCGTCCGCCCCGATGCCAACCTGCTCGACGCCGCCGCCCGTGGCACGCGGGAAGGGCTCGTGCTGGCGGTCAACGTGGGGGCCGTGCTGATCGCCTTCATCGCCCTGGTGGCGGTGGTGAACCTCGCCCTGAACTGGCTCGGTGGTTTCGTCGCCGCTCCGGACGCGTCGGTCGAGCAGTTGCTCGGTCTGATGTTCGCGCCGCTGGCCTGGTTGATCGGTGTGCCTTGGGCGGAGTGTGGCACCGTCGGCGGCCTGTTGGGGATCCGCACTGTGACCAACGAGGCGGTCGCCTACGAGGAACTCGGCAAACTCGTGCGAGGCGGCGATATCGGGCCACGGGCCACGATGCTCGCCACGATCGCGATGTGCAGCTTCGCCAACCTGTCGAGCATCGGCATCCAGGTGGGGGGCATCGGCGGCCTGGTGCCCGAGCGGCGGGCCGAACTCGCCCGCCTCGGCTGGAAGGCGCTGGCGGTCGCGACGCTGGCCACGGCCCTGTCGGCGGCGATCGCGGGCCTGCTGGCTTGATCCAGGCGGAAAGACCGGCGGGTTTCTCGCCGAGACGCGGGCGTCGGGGCGACCGGAGCCGGCAAACCGACACCGGTCGGGTCGCGTAGGATCTCACGAGAAGGAGCGACCGGATGGCCCGCGGAGATCAGGTGGAAGTGCGGCGGCGACTGGCCGGGGGGCTCGCTGGGGTATTTTCACCACGGCATCGATCTCGGCGACGGCACCGTCGTGCACGCCCGACCGCACGACTTCTGTCGGCCGATCGGCGGCGGGATCGTGGTGCGGACGAGCCTGGCGGAGTTCGCCGACGCCGCGGCGGTGCAGCGGGTCGGCGCCCCGGCCGCCTTTCCGCCGGAGGAGGTGGCCGCGAGGGCTGCTGCCCCGTGGTCGCCAACGGTGAGCACTTCGCCACCTGGTGTGCGACCGGTCGGCCGCGGAGCTGGCAGGTCGAGGCGGTATCCCGCGGGGTGGCGGCCGTGAAGACGTCGGCCTTCTCGATGAGCCGGTCGCCGTTGACGACGATGGCGAAGGTCCGCGTGCCGGCCCCGAAGAAGGCTCTTCGGGGAGTTCCATGGCACGGGTCGATCGAATCAGGGGGCTTGGTGGCGTAGATTGCCGGGATGAAATCACGCTCTTCGCACTACGCCCTTCTGCTCGACCTCGATGACTCCTGGCGTGTGAGTGTTCATGACCGAGTTGATCGCCCGGCTCCCCTGCTGCCGGTGCCCGGAGCATGGTGTGAAGACGATCGTGCCGCCGTTGGCGGGGAAGCATTCCCGCTTCACCCTCCTCTTCGAGGCCTTCGCCGTCGAGGTCCTGCAGGCCTGCCGCACCGTGAAAGCTGCAGCCGATCTGCTCGGCCTCTCCTGGGATGCCGTGCAGATGATCATGGACCGGGTGGTGGCACGCGGCCTTGAGCGGCGCGAGGCCACGCCGGTCAAGTATGTCGGCACCGACGAGAAGAGCTTCGGGAGAGGGCAGGACTACATCACCGTCCTCGTCGATCTCGATGGCTCCCGCGTGCTCGACGTCGCCCCGGAACGCACGCAAGCGGCTGCTGAAAGCGTCCTCGCGACACTCAGCACAGAGCAGCGACAGGGCGTGCGCGCCGTCGCCGCCGACATGCTCCCGGCCTAGGCCCAAGCGGTGACCGCGCAGACGCCGCATGCCGAACTGGTGCACGACAAGTTCCACGTCGCCAAGCATCTCAGGAAGGTGGTCGATCAGGTGCGAAGGGCTGGAAAGAAGAGGCCCTCCAGGCCGAGAATGACGATCGGCTCAAAGGCACCCGATCGGTCTGGCTCTTCAACAAGGCGAACCTCTCTCCCGAGCAGCGTCGGCGCTTCGACGCGATCAAGAAGCACGGCCTGAAGACGGCGAGAGCCTGGGGGATCACCGATCTGTTCCGCTGGTCCTGGCGGCATGTCTACTCGACGAGCGACCACCGCTTCTTCAATCGGTGGTACGCATGGGCCGTGAGGTGCCAGCTGCGGCCAGTGGTCAAGGTGGTGAGGATGCGCAAGCGTCATCTGCCGAACCTTCTGACCTACTTCCTCTACCCAATCACGAACGCGACGACCGAGGGCTACAACAGCGTCATCCAGGCCCTGAAGGACGCCGCTCGGGGCTTCCGCTCCTTCGCCAACTACAGGACCCGCATCCTGTTCTTCTGCGGAAAGCTCGACCTCAGGCCGCGGCTACCCTGCCGCTAAAATGCCGGAACAAGCCCGAAGAAGTTCGGGTTTGTCTCGGCGAACACGAGCACCAGCTCGTAGCGGCCAGGTACGGGAACTGTGTAGCCCAGCTGCCGGTGGGCCCAACGCCCCGTCCAACAGATCTCCGCGAGTTCCCCCGCGGCGGCGGCGGCCGCCTCGTCCACGGCGGGTAGGATCTCCTCCGCCAGCGTCCGCTCGTTGATGTCTCCCCCCTTAGCCAGCACCGCCGGCGGCCGGCAGAGGTAAAGCCGTGGCCTGCTGGGGAGCGATGCGAAGCTCACGGCCAGAGCCTTCATGTCGGTGACGAACGTGTCGTGGCCCTTGAAACAAGCCTCCTCAGCAGAATCTGTGGGTGAACCCGGGCTCGGGTAGTTGGCCGAGCACGTGAAAGAGTGCGATTTCGATGCCCTGCGGTGTTCGGAAGCCGAACGCTGTGCTGGTGGTCAGCTTCGCCGTGCCGCTGAAGCCCTCGACGACGCCCGACGAGATGGTGCCGCGGGCCCGGAACCAGGTGAGGATCAGACGCCGATGACGCGCAGGCTCCGGGTGATCTTCTTCAGCGGGTCGATTCGGCTGCGCATGGTGCGGGTGCACCGGGCATCAAGGAACCTCATCGCCCACTCCGGACTCGTGTACTCCCAGAACCGCTGGAAGTCCTCGCGGAGCAGATGAGCCCGAACGCTCTTGAGGTTGTACTGCAGGAGCTCCTTGAGTCTGACTTCCTGATGCTCCGTCAGGTTCTCCGGTCGCTTGAGCAGGCACCACCGGGCCTGCGTCAGGATCGGCTCGTAGCCGTCACGCCGCAGCTGGGCGACCTCGGCCCGCCTGACCTCGTCGAGGGCCATGTTCATGGTCCGCATGATGTGGAAGCGGTCGAGGACATGGAGGGCGGCCGGAAGCTGCTCCGCGATCACGTTGAGGTACTGCCGCCACAGGTCGCTGCAGACGAAGCGGATGCCAGCCCGGACCTCGGCGGTCCGCGAGGTGAAGAAGCTCCGCAGGCTCTGCTCGGTCCGCTCCTGGGCCACCCAGAGCAGCCGCTTCATTCCGTCGATCTGGGAGACGAGCGTGAGGTAGGTGTGGCCGCTGCGCCACTGGATCTCATCGACGCCGATGGCTGCAATGCCCGAGCGATCCCGATGGGCGAGGCCCCATTCGACTACGTGTTTCACGGAACGAAACACGTTGTCCCAGGTCGTGCTGAAGGCATCGGCCGTCTCCTGCCACGAGAGCCGCTTCGCCCA
>VGYP01000043.1 GCA_016872955.1 Planctomycetota bacterium | reverse complement strand
CTACAGCGGCCGCCCAGATTCTCGCCGACCCGGCTCTCTCGCCATCCTGGGTCGCCCTCTCGGCCGCCGATCGGTCGCGGCTGCTGCAGTGCTACCGGACGGGCACCCAGGCTGCCGGCAACGTCGAGTACGCGATCGACATGTTCTCGGCCTGCGTCACGGGCGACCCCGGCAACGCGGTCTTCCTGCAGGCGTTCCTGGCGGCGTTGAGGCGGAAGTTCGGCGGCAAGAAGGCGGGGGCCTTCAAGTTGATCATGGCCACGGGCGGCCGGGCTGGCATGAAGCGGGTGGCGGCCAATGCCCAGTGGCGGGACGTGATCCGCCAGGGCGTCGACATCCTCAAGTCCAACCCCGGCGATCACAGCTGCCTGCTGGCGATGGCCGAGGCCTGCGGCAACCTGATGTTCGTCGACTGCCAGGCCTTCTACCTGCGATCCGCCCTCGACGCGGCGCCGGCCGACGCCGAGGTGAATCGCCAGTGCGGCCGGTTTGCCGCCAGCCAGGGGAACTTCGATCAGGCCATCGAGTGCTGGCGGCGGATCCAGCGGATCAAGGGAATGGCGGAGGAGGCGGAGCGGGAGATCGCCCAGCTCTCCGTCGACAAGACCATCCACCTCGGCAAGGGGCTGGTCGGCCGCGCGGGAGGAACGTCCGCCGCGTCCGCCGAGCCTGCCAAGGCGTGCAGCCGCCGCGATGTGCTGCGACAGGCGATCAACGATCAGCCGACCGTCGTGGAGAACTATCTCGAACTGGCCGACCTGCTGGAGCAGGACACCGCGATCGACGAGGCGGAGAAACTGCTTGCCAAGGCTTTGGCCGTCTCGGGCAACGAACTCAAGATCCGCGAGCACGTCGAGGACCGGCAGCTCCGCTGGTCGCGGTCGAAGGTGATCATCGCGGAGCAGCGGCTCGCGGCCGCCGACACGCCCGAGAATCGGGAGCTCGTCGAGAAGCTCAAGCGAACGCAGCTCCGTCACGAACTCGAGGTCTTCGGCGCCCGCTGCAGCCGGTATCCGGAAAACCTCACCTGGAAGTACGAACTGGCCCTGCGGCTGAAGGCGGCCGGTAAGTTTCCCGAGGCGATCCGCTACCTGCAGGAAGCCCTCAAGGACACCCGCCGCAAAGGCGTGATCTCGCTCGAACTCGGCGAGTGCTTCCAGAGCATCAAGCAGTACCCGCTCGCAATGCAGAACTACGAGGCGGCCGTCGAGGCGCTCACCGACCGGGAACTGGAACTCCGCAAGCGGGCGCTCTACCGGGCGGGGGTGCTGGCGGCGGGCCTTAAGGACCTCGACGCCGCCCAAAAACATCTCTCGGCCGTGGCCGGGCTCGACTATGGCTACCGTGACGTGGCCCAGCGTCTGGACAAACTGCGGTCGGCGAAGCATAACGGTGAAGTCGAGGGCTGACCCGCCCGCCAGAGTTCCCAGCGACGTTCCCCGTCTCCCCCGAGGATTCCATGCCCCATTCGGCCAGTGCCAAGAAGCGTCACCGTCAGAATCTCCGCGATCGCGAGCGGAACCGACAGGCCAAGTCGGGCGTGAAGACGGCGATCAAGCGGGTGCTCGAGGCGGTTTCGGCGGGCGATGCGAAGCTGGCCGGCGAACGACTCCACGGGGCCGCTCGGACGGCCGACCGGGCCGTGGCCAAGGGGACGATCCACCGCAATCGGGCGGCGCGGATCAAGTCGCGGCTGTCGGCGCGGGTCCGCGGTCTGTCGGCCAAGCCGGCCGGCAAGGCCGCCAAAGCCTGACGATCACCAGACGACGCTTGCGGCGTCGAACACGGGTCCTTCGACGCACGTGCGGCGGTAGTCCCATCCGCCGTCTGCGCCGCGGATCGGTGCCACGCATGTGAAACAGATGCCGATGCCGCACGCCATCGGAGTCTCGAGCGACACGTCGCAGGCAATGCTCCGCTCGGCCGTCCAACGGGCCACGGCCGCCATCATCGCCTCCGGGCCACAGGTCGCGACCTGCATTCGGTCCGACGGCCCCAGGCGGCCGGCGGCGAGCTGGGCGTCGAGCAGATCGACGACGGTGCCCCTCGTGCCCAGGCTGCCATCGAGCGTGGCGAGGTGCACGTCGCAGCCGGCCTGCCGGAAGTCATCGACGTCGCCGAACAGGCCCGCCGTCCGCGCTCCCCAGCAGAAGGTAATCCGCCCGGCCCGCGGTGGACGCCGTGCCGGATCCCCGTAGCGGGCCAGACCCGACCGCTCCCGGGCGAGTGCGAGGAGGGCCGTTTGACCGATCCCGCCGGCCACGAGCACGAGATGGTCGACGGCGGGCGGGGCGAAACCATTGCCCAGCGGCCCCCACACGATCAGCCGCTCGCCGGCCGGCAGTCCCTCCAGCGCCGTCGTGAAGCGACCGTGGACGGCGTAGACGAAATCGACGTAGCGAAGGCGGCCGTCGGATCCGGGAAAGACGTCGTAGACGGCCAACGGCCTGGCCAGGAGGGGATCGGTGCGGCCCGGCAGGCGGAGCATGGCGAACTGGCCGGGCGTGGCCGCCGCGGCCATCCGTGGCGACTCGATCCGGATCCGCCACGTGCGGTCGGCGATCGGACGGTGGCCCACCACCGCAACGATCTCCTGGCCCGTAGCTTGAGCCCACGCAGGCCCGACCGCGGTCGTCACGATGTGCCCTCCGCCGGCTTCTGGTGCGCTCGCCACGAGGAAGCCTTTCCGGGTCGCCGACGTCGCCGAGCACCGCCACCGGGCCGAGCACCGCCACCGGGCCTGCCTTCACCAACGACCACATCACCACCTGGCCTGCCACCACCTGGCCGTTGCCCGCCCCTGGCGGGCCTGCGACCCTTCCCACGCGGTGAACGAAGCTCCCGCCTACCGGACGGTCCCCTAGCCGGCCCGCCGGTACCGACGGCGGCGAGCGCCTCGCGGCGGATCCCTTCAACCTCGCTCCACGCAAGCTGCCGCCACTGGCCCGGCAGCAGGTTGCCGAGCGACAGCCCGCCCATACCCACCCGCTTGAGCTGCTGCACCTTGTGGCCGAGTTGGGCGAGCATGCGACGGATTTCGCGGTTCTTGCCCTCGTCGAGCACCATCTCGAGCACGGCGCTCCGCTTGTGCGAGGAGCGGATCGAGACCCGCTTCGCGTGCACCTCCCCTTCCGCGAGCCGCACGCCGCGACGGAGACCTTCGAGCAGTTCGGCCGACGGCACGCCGGCGACCTGCACGAGATATTTCTTCTCTACGCCGTAGCGGGGATGGGCTAGCAGGTTCGCCAGGTCGCCGTCGTTGGTGACGAGGATCAGGCCCTCACTCATCCGATCGAGGCGTCCTACGGCGAACAGCCGCTTCTCGCCCGGCACAAGATCGACCACGCGGGGCCGCCCACCGGGATCGAAGTTGGTGGTCACCACGCCCACCGGCTTGTAGAGCAGGTAGACCACGCGGCCGGGGGCGGGCAGTTTCTCCCCGTCGACGCGAATCTCCTGGGTCCGGGGATCGACACGGATGCCCAACTCGGTCACTGCCTGGCGGTCCACCTGGACCCGGCCGGCGGTGATCAACCCCTCACAGGCACGCCGGCTCCCGAGCCCGGCCGCGGCGAGCAGCTTCTGGAGCCGCTCGCAGCCATCATCGGCAGGACCGCGGACGGCGGGCGGACGGGCTCCGACCGGGGCCAGCCGCTGTTCACGGCCACCGGCCATGGGACGGCGACCTCCCGGGGGCCGGGGCGTTGGGCGGGGAGGCATCGGCAACTCACGGGGTGGGAGACGGGCGGCAGGCCCGATCATACACGCCGACACGCCACCGCGGAGGACAACGGGTCAGCGGCCGGCAGACCACCACCGCGCGCGGCGCACCTCGGGCACCGGCTCGGCGTAATCACGCGGCCGTGTGCCATCCATGATCCCGTATTGCCGGAAGGCATAGGGGCCGATGTCTTCCTGCAGGAACGGGTCGAACCGCACGGCACGGCGCTGCTGCTGCCGCGCGGGTCCCGGATCGAGCCAGGCCGGACGACCGAGTGACGCGCAGCCCGGCAGCAGGCCGGCGACCACGAGCAGGGCCACGACACGTCGCGACGGATAAGAGCGGACGACGGGCACGAAGGCGCTCCAGGGCCGATGGCTGCCACCGGGGGCGGGGGAGTCTAGGGATCGAGCCGCGCCGTCCCAAGCCGGATTTTCCCGGGCGGGGCATGACGGCCGGCGTGGCCAGCCTGCTCACGGCACCCCGATCAGCAGGAGCCTGCTTCCCCGTTCCGCCTCGCACGCCTGCTCCCCCGTGGTCGCCGGTACGAGCACGCAGTCACCCGCGTGCAACGGCGGCAGATCCCAGCGGTCGGGCAGCCTGAGCGTGCCCTCGAGGACGACCAGGAAGTGGCAGCCGCCGTCCCGACCACACCGCCAGCCGCCGGCCGGCCTGACCTCGTCGAGCGTGAAAAACTCGCAGCCCACCAGGCGGCGGGCGACGGGGTCGGCGGTCGGCCGCGGCACCACCGCGTCGACGGGGCCGCGGCGGGTGACCGCCTCGACCCCCGCGTCCACGTGCAGGGGCCTCGGTCGGCCGTCGGGTCCGCTGCGGTTCCAGTCGAAGAGCCGGTAGGTGACGTCGCTCGACTGCTGGATCTCCGCGACCAGCAAGCCTGCGCCGATCGCGTGGACCGTGCCAGCCGGAATGAACACGCAGTCGCCCGCCGCCGGTGCGAAGGAGTGGAGCACGTCCGCGCAGGTCCCCGTGCGGATGGCGGCCGCGAAGTCCTCCGGCCCCACGCCCTCCCGCAAGCCGGCGTAGATAAGGGCCCCGGGCTCGGCCGCCACCACGTACCAGGCCTCCGTCTTGCCGCGGTCGGGCGGCACGAGCCGGGTGGCGCGGGCGTCGTCGGGATGCACCTGCACCGAGAGCACGCGGTGGGCGTCGAGAAACTTGAACAACAGCGGAAAGGCGGCCGGCCGGGCCCGGCCGAAGAGCTCCGCGGAGCGTTCCTCGACGATCCGACGCAGCGGCACGCCCGTGAGCGGCCCGGCCCGCACGACACTCTGGTCGTCACCGCGGTCGACCAGTTCCCATGATTCGGCGTAGTCGTCACCCGGTGGCAGCGGACGGCCGAAGGCCGCGGCGAACCGGCGGCCGCCCCAGAGGTAGCGACGATAGAGCGGCGAGAAGAGGAGTGGCGGCAGCA
The DNA here is from genome assembly GCA_016872955.1 of Planctomycetota bacterium. Classification (GTDB taxonomy): domain Bacteria; phylum Planctomycetota; class Planctomycetia; order Pirellulales; family UBA1268; genus QWPN01. The sequence continues at coordinate 9,367 of VGYP01000043.1, read as the reverse complement.
CGGCGGCGGATGCAGGGACCCTAGGCCAGGACAGTCTCAAGATCCAGCGTACCCCTCAAGGATCCTACCGATCCAGAAGGCACAGGCCGCGAACAAAAGCATCACGAGCATCTGTCCGAGCGAGATCGTTTCACCGAGTTGGAGCACGATCGCCAGCGGCGGCACGGCAAGGCCGAAGAACTGGCCCATGCGCCCGATCACTCGCATCGGCTGCCCCCGACCTGCGGTCCGCCGACGGCCTCCGACCGCGTCTCGAAGTGGGGAACGGCGGCCACCTCGGGGCACCGCTGCAGCCCCGACAGCTGCGGCGGCGAGAGGCCGCACAGCCGGATCAGCCCGCCGGCGTCCCGCACCCGGCCACCGATCGCGGCGATCGCATCGCCCAGCGCGGCGTCGACCTTCGTCACGCGATCGAGTTCTAGCACGACCCGCGACGCCCCGTGTTCGCGGATCGTCTGCCAAACGGCGTCGGCCAGCGTCCGGCATTCGCTGCCGGTCACGTCGCCGACCCGCAAGAACAACCAGCCCGGTCCGCGTTCGACCGTCAACCCAGATCCGCAGCTAGGGCGGTCAAGACATTCCTCGGTCACCACCCGCGTCACCTTGGTCGCCATCGGCAGGTTCCTCCCTCGGGTTCGCCAAACCCGTCATGATTGCGGCCGCCAGTCGCCCGATGGTCGACTGCGCACGGCTGGTCGGCGCCGCTCGGTTCGCAAACTTCACCCACGAGATATCGTACGCCCGTCGCCCCGGACCGATTCAAGCCTGGTTCCGAAGGCCCGACGGCCGGGGCCGTGCCACGCGGACGGGCCGCAGCTCCGGGCCCGAGGCGTCGCCTCCGCGGCCGTGCTAGCACCGTCAGGGCTTGCCAGCCTGCCCTGCCAGGCCATACTGCGTGCCGCGGTTCTTTCCCCTCCTGGAGGTACTCGATGGCTCGGCACGGCGCGGTCACGTTCAAGGGTAATCCCCTCACGCTCGTCGGTGAAGAGGTGCATGTCGGCTCGCCGGCTCCCGACTTCGATCTCGCGTTCTTCAAGGACGGCATGCAGCACGTCCGCAAGGCGGATCTGCTCGGCAAGCCGACGATCATCAGCGTCGTGCCGTCGCTCGACACGCCCATCTGCCAGGTGCAGACGAGGACCTTCAATCAGCGACTCGGCGCTCTCGGCGGCAAGATCAACGCCCTGACGGTCAGCCTCGACCTGCCCTTCGCGATGAACCGGTTCTGCGGCGCTGAATCGATCACGGCCTTGCGGACCGGCAGCGACTACATGAATCGCGACTTCGGCAAGGCCTGGGGCGTGCTGATCGACGAACTCAAGATTCTGGCCCGGGCCGTGTTCGTGCTTGACGCCCAGGGCGTGGTGCGGTACGCGCAGGTGGTCAAGGAAGTGGCCCAGGAGCCCGACTACGACGCGGCCCTGGCAGCGGTCGAGAAACTGACCTAGGGCGCATCCCGTCTACGTGTAGCGATAGCCGCAGTGCCGGAAACTGTTTCGGCACTCGGTGTCGGTGAAGTGATCGAGCACGTCACCGCCGACCGACCACAGGGCCTCGACTGTCAGGGCGGATGCGCTCTTCAGGAGCCACTTGAACTTCGAGCAGTCGCTCGCCTCTGGCCGCCCAGCCACGTGGCTGGGCCATGTTCGTCGTGGCCCAGGTTTCATCGATCAAGACGAGCCGATCCGGGTTCAGGAGCGGCTGCTCCCGCCTGAGTTCTTCACGCCTCGCCGCGACGTCCGGCCGCCCCCGCGCTGCGGCGATGAGCACTTTTTCGACGGTCAGACGCAGTCGCTTGAGCGCCGTGCACAACGCCTGCACCGAAAGCTCCGGCTGCAGTTCCGCCTTCAACTCCCGGGAGCGTCAGGTCGGGTGTGTGCCGAAGAGCCACACGAATCCGCTCCGCCAGCGGGGCCCGCAGCGGCGTCCGCCGCCGCGTCAGCCACGGAGCACCCTTGTTCAGCTCCCGCCGCTCCTGCTTCACCCGACGAACCCACGACTCACTGACGTTGAAGTACGTCGCGACCTCGCGGGTACTCCGGCCTCGATCACAGGCAGCAAGCACCGCACCACGGCACTCCGTCGCATACGGTTTCAGGGGCACCGCCTTGGAGATGCCCACGCTCCCCAAACTGCCCGGCGGGTGCTCGTCCTATTCCAGGCGCGCTCTACTCGAGGAGCGGTCGCTCCTCGAGGCTGGCCTTGTAGCGGACGCTCGACTGCGGTCCGCCGAAGCCGACCACCCGCCGATCGACGGCCGTCCGGCGGCTGGCGACGCGGCCGGTCTCGACGTCGAAGCGGACTTCGCCGTTCCAGATGCGCTCGAGCAGGCGGGCCTCGAGCCGGGGATCGTCGATGGGCGTGAGGACCGTGGTGTCGACCGTGATCGTCGCCAGGCCGTCGCGGACCTGGTCGAGCCGATACCGCAGCCGTGTTCGCACCGCCTTGCGGGGGCCGCCCGGCACCTCGACCACGACCTCGTCGGGGATCGTCCACTCGTGGCCCACGGCGACCGGCTCGTCCGGCAACGGGATCACGACCAGGTCACCCGAGGCCGCGGCCGGACAGGGCCGCAACTCCCGCCGCTCGAGCACGCGTCCGTCGGTCGCCACGACCAGCCGCACCAGCGGCACACCCAGGCTCTGCCGCACTCCCTCGTAGCCGGGCGGCGGCTCGGCCGTGCCGCCACTCGACCAGCGGACCTCGCCCCGGTCGCTCGTGCGCGACGTCATCGTCACGTCGTCGACCGACTGCTCGAGCGTGGCGGTGCCCGACGCGTCCACGCCCACGACCTTCCAGGTCTTGGTCGAGTCGGTCATCGTCTCGACCGACTGCGTGATGCCGTTCATGGTGGTCTCGGTGAGGGCTCGGTGGGCAACGCGACTGGCCAACTCGTCGCCGGCCGTGAACCGGTACCGCAGCCGGTAGGTCCCGGGCGGGGCGACCGACTCGGCCGCACCGACGGCCGCCGCTGCGAGCCAGACGAACGCGGCACGCCGCGACACGCTTGCAGGCACGTGGCTCATCCGGCGGCCTCCGGCCGACTCCGCTCGGCCGCCCTCAGGCCGCCACCCCAGGCCAGCTTCTCGCGAAGCGTGCGGTAATAGCCGTGGCCGCCCCCCTCGACGAGCGTGAAGCGGGGCTCGGCCCGCCGCACCCGCACGGCATCGCCCGGCGCTAGCGGCGTCAGCACGCGGCCGTCGACGAGGCAGGCCGAGCCGACGTTGGGCTGGGGCACCCGCAGTTCGTAGCGGCGGGCCGCGGAGTCGACAACGGTCCGGTTGGTGAGCGTGTGCGGATTGAGCGGCGTGAACACGAAGGCATCCATGTCCTTGCGGATGATCGGGCCCCCCGCCGAGAGGTTGTAGGCCGTGGAGCCCACCGGCGTCGAGACGATCAGGCCGTCGGCGCGGTAGGTGGTGGCCGGTTCGCCGTCCACGAGCAGATCGATTTCGATCATCGTGAAGGGGGGGCCCGCGAGCAGTGAGGTCTCGTTGAGCCCCAGATCGCGGTGGATCACGCCTCCGCCCCGCACCACCTCGCACTCGAACATCATGTGGTCGACCAGCCGGAATCGCCCCGCCTCCACCTCGGCCACGGCCGCCGCGGCATCCTGCCGCGGCGTGTCGGCGAGGAAGCCGAGCCGGCCGAGGTTGATGCCCAGGGCCGGCACCTGCGCGTAGCCCATCCAGCGGGCGGATCGCAGGATCGAGCCGTCGCCCCCCAGCACGACCACCAGGTCGGCGGCCGCCGGAGGTTCCGGGGCCGCGACCGCGGATCGGTCCGCCGCCTCCTGCACGACCCGCCGCACTTCGTGCCCCCGGGCCGTCAGCAGGCCGGAGAGGCGGTCGGCCTCGAGGCCGACCGCCACGGAGCCGACGATCACGATCGACAGCGGGCCGGAGGGAGGCTGTTGCGATCGCAGGCGGGAGGCGTGCGTCATCGGGGAACCGTTCCCGGGGAGTCGAAGGGGGCTGCCAGCGGCCGGTCAACGATCGGCCGCAGCGTGTGAGATCGTCGCCGCGGGCGGAGCGGCACGGCCCGCCAGCCGGCGGCAGGCGGCGGCGATGCCCGCCGCGTCGAGGCCCAGTTCGGCCAGCAGCTCGCCGCGTTCGCCGTGTTCCACGAACCGGTCCGGCAGGCCCAGCCGGGTGATTGGTCCGGCAGCCAGGCCAGCATCGGCGACCAACTCCAGCAGGGCCGAGCCGAAGCCGGTGGGCAGGGCGTTCTCCTCGACGGTCAGCGTCCAGGCGGAGGCCTCGATTCGCTCCAGGAGCAGCGTGGCGTCGAGTGGCTTCACGAAGCGGGCGTTGACGAGGGTCAGTTCGAGACCCTCCTCCCGCAGCGCGGCGACCGCCCGGGCTGCTTCGCTGAGCAGCGTGCCGCAGGCGATCACGAGGCCGTCGGCCCCCTCGGCCAGCACCTCGGCTCGCCCCAGTTCGATCGGCGGCCGCTCACCGCCCTGCCGCTCCACGGCCGCCTTGGGGTAGCGGATCGCCGTCGGGCCGTCGTGGGTGATCGCCCAGTCGAGCATCGCGGTGAGATCGTGCTCGTCGCCCGGCGCCATCACGACCATGTTGGGGAACAGCCGTAGGTAGCCCAGGTCGAACGCGCCGTGGTGCGTTGGGCCGTCGGGGCCGGTCAGCCCGGCCCGGTCGAGCATGAACGCCACCGGCAGGTTCTGCAGGCAGACCTCCTGGAAGATCTGGTCGTAGGACCGCTGCAGGAAGGTGCTGTAGATATCGACGATCGGCCGGCAGCCGGCCTTGGCCTGACCGGCCGCGAAGGCCACGGCGTGCGACTCGCAGATGCCGACGTCGAAGAACCGGTCGGGAAACTCGGTCCTCACCTTCTCGAGCTTGTTGCCCTGGCACATCGCGGCGGTGAGCACCGTAACGCGGGGATTTTGCCGCATGGCCGCGGCGATCGCAGCCGAGGCGATGTCGGTGTAGGCCTTCGCGGAAGACTTCTTGATGGTGACCACCCCATCCTCGTCGTCGCACTCGAAGGGGGCGGGGGTGTGGAAGAAGACCGGGTCGTCCTCCGCCGGCTTGAAGCCGTGCCCCTTCTCGGTGAGGACGTGCAGCAGGATCGGCCCCTGCTCGTCCCGCACCAGTTCCAGGTAGCGGATCAGGCTGAGGAGCGAGTGCCCCTCCACGGGGCCGAAGTAACGGACGCCCATCGCCTCGAACAACGCGCCGCCGTGCAGCGAGGTCTTGATCGAGTCCTTGACGCCCGAGAGCATCCGCTCGACCTGCTCCCCGACCATCGGCACCCCCTTGATGATCTCGCCGGCCTGCTGCTTGATGCCGCGGTACCAGGGGTTGGTGCGGATAATGTCGAGGTACTCCGCCAACGCGCCCACCCGCGGGCAGATCGACATCCGGTTGTCGTTGAGGATCACGAGTAGCCGCTTCTTGAGGAAGCCGGCATTGTTGAGGGCCTCGAAAACGATCCCCGACGGCAGGGCGCCGTCGCCGATCACGGCCACGCTGCGGCGGTCGTCCTCGCCGAGCAAGCCATCGCCGCTGGCCAGCCCGAGCGCCGTCGAGACGCTGCAGCCGGCGTGGCCGGTCATGAACAGGTCGTAGGGGCTCTCCTCGGGATTGGGGTAGCCCATCAGGCCGCCACGGGTGCGGATCGTGCCGAACTGCGGGTAGCGTCCCGTGATCAGCTTGTGGGGATAGATCTGATGGCCGGTGTCCCAGATCAGCCGATCGCGACTGAAGTCGAAGACCCTGTGCAGCGCCAGGCAGAGTTCGACGACGCCGAGATTGGAGGCGAAGTGGGCCGTCCGTGAGGCGGCCACCTCGGTGAGAGCCCGCCGCATCTCGACGGCCAGCCGCTCCACCTCGTCGATGGAGAGCCGCCGCACGTCGGCGGGCGACCTGATCGAGGGCAGGATGTCGGCCATGAGGATGCGTCCGTCGCGTCGGGTGATCGGTGGCTCGTCGCCGGGAGGAGCCTCAATGGTCGCGGGTCACGATCCAATGTGCCAGGGCCGCGAGTTCGACCGCGGCGTCGCCCAGGTCGGCGGCGGCGGCGGCGGCCTCCTGGGCGAGGCACACGGCCCGCTCGCGGGCCTCCTCGAGTCCCAGTACGGTCGGGTAGGTGAGTTTGCCGCGGCCGGCGTCCTTGCCCACCCGTTTGCCGACGGCCGCCTCGTCGCCCTCGGCATCGAGCAGGTCGTCAGCGATCTGGAAGCAGAGGCCGAAGGCTCGGCCGTAGCGGTCAAGGGTGGCCAGCGCCGCGTCGTCGGCTTCCACCGCCAGGCCACCGAGGCCGAGGGCGGCCCGAAACAGCGCGCCCGTCTTGCGACGGTGGATCCGTTCCATCCAAGTGGTCGTCGCGGCGGGGGCCGCGGTGTCCATTGGGGCCGTCCAACCGCGTTCGAGCGCCAAGTCGTCGACCTGCCCGCCGACGAGCGCCTCGGGGCCCGCGGCGCGGGCGAGGAGCAGGCAGGCACGGCCTGCGACGTGCGGCGGCAGGCCACCCGCGAGCACCTCGAAGGCCAGCGGCTGCAGGGCGTCGCCGCAGAGGATGGCCGTGGCCTCGTCGAACGCGCGGTGGCAGGTCGGGCGACCCCGCCGCAGGTCGTCGTCGTCCATGGCGGGCAGGTCGTCGTGCACCAGCGAGTAGGCATGGATCATCTCGACGGCGATCGCCGCCGGGGCGGCCGCCCGCCACGCCTCCTCTTCGGGCAGTTCGCCGCCGCAGGCCCGGGCGGCGAACAGCGCCAGGGCCGGTCGCAGCCGCTTGCCAGGGGCGAGCAACGCGTGCTGCAAAGCGGCCAGCAAGCGAGGGGGGATCTCGTCGTTGCCGACGACCGCGTCGGCCAGCAGCGGGTCGATGAACTCCCGCACCCGACGCAGGCCCTCCTGAACGATCGTGGCGGGAGCCAGATCGGCCCCGTCCGAGGGTGCGACCAGCGAGGCCGAACTTACGCTCTCCGGGCAGCTTGCCATGCGGGGAACTTCAGGAGTGCGATCGCGGGGGGACACGACGCCGGCCTCCCTATCGCGTCGCGGAAACCCTCGAGAGTCTAGGCCTCTTCGGAGGCCTCGTCCATCCCGGGCAGGGCCCGCGTCCGCGCCGCCTTGCCGCGGCCGCTCGCCCGTGCCCGCGTGCCGGGTTGGCGATCGCCGGCTGCCTGTTCCGAGTCTGCGTGCGGGGCGAGCACGGGCCGACCCTGGTCGTCGATCCGCACCAGCACGCTGACCCGCTCCTCGGCCTGGGCAAGTTCCGCGTGGAGCCGCCGCAGGATCGCCACGCCCTGTTCATAGCCGTCGATCGACGCCGAGAGCCCGAGGCCCCCCGACTCGAGCGCGGCGACGAGTTCCGCCAGCCGGCCGAGCGACTCCTCGAAGCTGGCGGGCTGCGTCGCCTCTGCCGGTTGGGTCGAGGAGGCAGGGTTCCGATCGTCGTCGTCGCGAGGTGTCATCAGCGTCTCTCCCGGTTGGTCCGCGGGCGTCTGTGCGTCGTCACGTGCGACGGCCCTCGTCGGCCATGATCTGCTCGACCCGGCTCTGGAGGCTGCCGTCAGCGAACCGGGTGATCAGCCGCGTGCCCGCGGTCAGTCCGGCGACGCTCCGCAGCGACTGATGCCGATCGTCGTCCCGCCAGGTGAGCGACCAGCCGCGGGCGAGCAGCTGCAGCGGGCTGGCCGCCTCCAGACGGCCGGCCGCGGCGGCGAGCCGCTCGCCGGCGCGGTCGATGGCCAGGCCGGCCAGCCGCCGCAGTCGCAGCGCGTGCGTCGTCAGCAGGTCGCGACGGTCGCGGACCAGCCGCCCGGGGTCGGAGAAGATCCGCGCCGTGGCCAGTTGCACCACCCGCTCCCGCGCCGTCCCCAGCCGGCGGGCGAGGCCGGCCGCCAGCCGCAGGCCGAGCCCCGCCACGGCCGCCTCCACCTGCGGGCCGTCGGGCGAGACCTTGACCGCCGCGTCGGTCGGCGTGAGGGCCCGCAGGTCGGCCGCCAGGTCGGCGAGCGTGACGTCGATCTCGTGGCCCACGCCCGCCACCACCGGCACGGGCGACGCGGCCACCGCCCGGACAAGCACCTCCTCGTTGAAACTCCACAGGTCCTCCAGGCTGCCGCCGCCGCGGACCAGCGCGATCACGTCGACCCGCAGCGCGAGCCGCGCCGCGGTGGCCAGGGCCGCGGCCAGTTCCGCCGCCGCGCCGGCCCCCTGCACCCGCGAGGGCACCACGATCACCTCGGTTGCCCGCCAGCGGCCGCGGAGCGTCCGCAGGAAGTCGGCGATCGCTGCACCCGTGGGGCTGGTGACCACCGCGATCCGCCGCGGGAAGGCGGGAATGGGCCGCTTCCGCTCGGCCGCGAACAGCCCCTCGCCGGCCAGTGTCGCGTGCAGCTTTCGCAGTTGGGCCTCGAGCGCGCCCATGCCCAGCGCGTGGAGCCGGTCGATCGTGATCTGGTAGGTGCCGCGGGGCGGGTAGACCTCCAGCCGCCCGTGGCAGACCACGGCCATGCCGTCGACGGGCTCGATCGCCAGTCCGTCCGCCGCTGTCCGCCAGATCACCCCTCGGAGCAGGGCGGTATCGTCCTTGAGCGAGAGATAGACGTGGCCCGACGAGGCCCGCGTCAGGTTGCTCACCTCGCCCGCCACCCAGACGTCGGCGAAGCGGCCCTCCAGAGCGTCCTTGATGCGGGCCGTCACGTCCGACACGCTCGGCGGGTCGTCGGGCGGGCCGCGGCGATCGACGGGCTGGAAATGCAGCGTCATCGGGCGGGAGTGTAGCATCTGCTTGGGTCGCTCCCGCCATCCGCGGCCGCGGCCCCTTGCAACCAGACGCGAGTCATTCCATGACGCAGCCGGCGACTCCCGCCTCCCCGTCGGCCGGTCGCGGTCCGCTGCTGGTCGTCTTCCTGACGGTGTTCATCGACCTGCTGGGCTTCGGCATCGTGCTGCCGGTGCTGCCGCGGCAGGTCGCCCCCTACCTCGACGCGATCGGCCTGTCGGTGGAGGCGGGTGCGGGGGGCGCGGTGCTCGGCCTTTTGTTCTCCGTGTTCTCGGCGATGCAGTTCATCTTTAGTCCCGTCTGGGGCCGACTCTCCGACCGCGTCGGTCGACGGCCGATCCTGCTCATGAGCCTCGTCGGTTCGGTCGTCTTCTATGCCATGTATGGCTACGCGGTCAGCCTGCCGATCGAGCCGACGGTCACGCGGTCGGCGGCGGTCGTGGCCCTGGGCCTGGTGCTCCTGTCGCGGATCGGGGCGGGCATCGCCGGCGCGAGCGTGGGCACGGCGGCGGCGGTGATCGCCGACTGCACGACGCCCGAGAACCGGGCCCGGGGCATGGCGCTGATCGGGATCGCGTTCGGGGGCGGCTTCACGCTCGGCCCGCTGATC
>VGYP01000042.1 GCA_016872955.1 Planctomycetota bacterium | reverse complement strand
TGCCCGTCGTCATCAAGGCCGACGGGCTGGCCGCCGGCAAGGGTGTGTTCGTCTGCGCCGGCCGTCAGGCGGCCCTCGAGGCGCTCGCCGCCCTCGCCGCCGACCCCCAGCTCGTGGCCGCCGCCAGCGGCATCCTCGTCGAGGAGCGGCTCGACGGCGTCGAGATGAGCGTGATGGCGATCACCGACGGACGCACGATCGTCACCCTGCCGCCGCTCCAGGATCACAAGGCGGCGCATGACGGTGACGCCGGCCCCAACACCGGTGGCATGGGCGCCTACTGCCCCGCGCCCTTTGTCGATGCCGCCATGCTGGCCGACATCGAGGCTCGCATTCTGGTGCCGACCGTCCATGCCATGCGGCGGGAGAAGGTGCCCTTCCACGGCGTGCTCTACGCGGGGCTGATGCTGACGTCGCAGGGGCCGAAAGTGCTCGAGTTCAATGCCCGCTTCGGCGATCCGGAATGCGAAGCCCTGCTCGTGCGGCTCGATTCGAGCCTGCTCGAACTGCTCGACGCCGCCGCCGACCGCCGCCTCGACGAGGTGGCCCCCCCGGTCTGGAAGGAAGGCGCGAGCGTCACCGTGGTGATGGCGAGCGAGGGCTATCCGGGGCCCGTCGCCAAGGGCCGGCCGATCCGCGGGCTTGCCGCCGCGGCCGCGATCGCAGGCGTGGAGGTGTTCCACGCGGCCACGCGGGTGGAGGGAGACGAGGTCGTCACCAGCGGCGGCCGGGTGTTGGCGGTGACCGCCACCGACACGTCCCTCGCCTTGGCGAAACTACGGGCCTATACCGCGGTCAAGGAGATCCGCTGGCCGGGCGGCTGGTGCCGCAAGGACATCGCCGACAAGGGACTGCGGCGGGAGGGAGAGTTGCTGGCGGCGGCGGGCGCCGGCGGAGGGGAGGCATGAAGCTCCGCGTCGCCATCATCGGTCTAGGCGACCAATGGGAGACGCGGCACCTCCCCGCGCTGCGGGCGTTGGCCGACCGCTTCGAGGTCCGCGGCATCTGCGAGCAGGTGGCTCACCGCGCCCAGCGGGCCGCTGACCAGCTGGGGGCCGCCGCCGTCGACGGCTTCCGCTCGCTCGTCGCCCGAGACGACATCGACGCGGTGCTCTGCCTGGCCGAGCAGTGGTACGGCACCACCCCGATCCTGGCGGCCTGCGACCACGGCAAGGCGGTCTACTCGGCCGTCTCGCTGCCGGGCGATTCCGCCGACGCGGTGGCCCTGCGGCAGCGGGTCGAGGAGGCGGGCATCGCCTTCATGGCCGAACTGCCCCGTCGGTCGGCGCCGGCGACCGTCCGGCTGAAGGAACTGATCGCGACGCGGCTCGGCACGCCGCGGATGCTTTTCTGCCACCGACGCCGGCCCCATCCGACGGGTCCGGCGGCCGCCACGCCCGGGACCGAGGACGATCGCGAACTGGTCGAACTCGTCGACTGGTGCCGCTACGTCGCCGGCGCTGAGCCGACCAGTGTGATCGCGGTGCGGCATGGCGGTGCGGCAGCGGGCGAAGCCGACGACTATCGGATGATGAGCCTCGATTTTTCCACCACCGGCTGGCCGGGCGACGGCATCATCGCCCAGATCAGCTGCGGCTCCTACATCCCGGGCCGCTGGGAGGAGGCGATCGGCTTCCGACCGCCGGCCGCCCTGCAGGTGGCCTGCGAACACGGCATTGCCTTCGTGGACCTGCCCGCGAGCCTGGTCTGGTTCGACACGGCCGGCCGCCACCAGGAGTCGCTCGACAGCGAGCGGCCCGTGGGCGAGCAGATGCTGCTCCAGTTTCACCGTCGCGTGACGAGCCTGGTGCGGAGCATGAGCGGCCTGGACGACGCGCTCCAAGCCCTGCGGGTGGTGCTGGCCGGCAAGACGAGCCAGGCCGAAGGCCGACGCGTCCCGCTGTAGCCACCCGGCATCGCGCCGGCCTCAGTTCAGAGCGCTGCCACCACCAGGTCGCCCACGGCCCCGGTGCCGTAGCCCATCTTGCCCGCCGCCTGACTCTGCATCTTGGTGCCGGTGACCTGCGCCACGGCCCGGTCGATGCGGGCGGCGGCCGCGGACTGGCCGCTGTGCTCCAGGAGCATCGCCATCGCATTGATGGCCGCGATCGGGTTGATCTTGTCGGTGCCCTTGTACTTGGGCGCGCTGCCCCCCATCGGCTCGAACATGCTCACGCCCCCCGGATCCGGATTGAGGTTGCCGCCGGCCGCGACGCCCATGCCCCCCTGCAGGATGCCGCCCAGGTCGGTAATGATGTCGCCGAACATATTGGTCGTCACGATCACGTCGTAGGCATCCGGATTCTTCACCATCCACATGCAGCAGGCGTCGACGTGGTTGTAGTCGGTCTTGACGTCGGGGTAGTCGCGGGCGACCTCCTGGAAGGTCCGCCACCAGAGGTCGTGCCCGAAGGTCAGCACGTTGGTCTTGGCGACCAGCGTGAGGGTCTTCTTCGGACTGTTCCTGCGCCGCGTGTACTCGAAGGCCCAGCGGATGCACCGCTCGCAACCCTTGCGGGTGTAGACCGCCTGCTGCACGGCCACCTCGTCGGGCGTGCCCTTCTTGAGGAAGCCGCCGACCCCGCAGTAGAGGTCCTCGGTGTTCTCACGGACGACGACGAAGTCGATGTCGGCCGGCCCGCGACCGGCCAGCGGGGTCTCCACGCCGGGCAGCAGCTTGACCGGGCGCAGGTTGATGTACTGGTCAAGCTTGAACCGCAGTTCGAGCAGCAGGCCCTTCTCGAGGATGCCGGGTGGCACGTCGGGGTGGCCGATCGCCCCGAGGAACACGGCGTCCTTGCTCCGCAGCAGATCGAGGCCGCCCGCGGGCACGATCTCCCCGGTGGCCAGATACCGGTCCCCGCCCCAGTCGAGCATCTCGACGGCGGTCGTGAAGCCCTCCAGGCGGGAGACCGCGTCCAGCACCTTGATCGCCTCGGCCGTGACCTCGGGTCCGGTGCCATCTCCGGGGATCGTGGCGATCCGCAGCGTCTTGCCGGCCATCGTGCGATGCTCTCCTCGGGCGTCGGGGTTCCAGACGCCTCGGAGTCTATCGGGCAAATCGCCGCTCACCAGTCGGTCTGTCCCGCAGCGGGGAGGGCATCGCCCGACGTCAGTTGTTGCTGAAGTTGAGCTGCTTGCCCGACTTGAGCCCCAGCGGATTCTTCACGAAACGCCGCCGGCAGGCATCGCAGAGATCGAACCGCATCGAGCGGGCCGTGACGTCCTGGGCGACACGGGGATCGTCGCACTCGTCGAGCTGCTCGAGCAGATCCTGCATCTCCTCGAGGTGATCGACATCACCGCCGGACTCATCGGCATCCTGGCAGTCGCACGCCTCGTCCTCGATCGCTGCGAAGACCTCGATCTTCACGATGTGGCGGATGTCGGCATGGGGATGGATCGGCCGCTTGCAGACGTCGCACGAGTAGTGAAGCATGTCGGTCTCCAGGACGATGACTCGGAATCGGTCCCGACCGGGCGGCGGTCGCCGCCCCACGGCACATCCCCCAAGTGTGACGACAAGCTGCTGCCAAGGCAAGCACTCGTGCCGGTTTCATCCGGGCTCTCGCCGCCGCTTGGCGGCCGGATGCGGGCCGGACTAAACTACTAGTTCGGTAGGCTGTCGGAGCCGCCGTCCGGAGAGGCCCCTCCATGACCGCGATTGCCGCGCCGTCCCCGTCGCTCGGCCTGAGCGTGCTGGTGCTGAACCGCTCGTTCGTGGCGGTGCACGTCACCAACGTCCGACGGGCCCTGACGCTTCTGTTCCGCGACCTGGCGGAGGTCGTGCACTTCGAGCAGGGGCAGTACGGGGCCTATTCCTTCGAGTCCTGGCGGGAACTTTCGGCCCTCCAGGCCGTGCTCGAAGACCCGGAGCACGACTGGATCCGCGGCGTCGGCTTCCAGTTGCGGGCGCCCCGCGTGATCCGGCTGGTGGAATGCGACCGCGGCCCCCGGCAGGGGCTCCGCTTCAATCGTCGCAACGTCTTTGCGCGGGACGGCAACCGCTGCCAATATTGCGGCTGCCATTTTCCGACCAGCGAGCTCTCCCTCGATCACGTCGTGCCGCGCAGTCGCGGCGGCCTCACGAGCTGGGAAAACATCGTCTGCGCCTGCGTGGCCTGCAACGTCCGCAAGGGGGGACGGACGCCCCAGGAGGCCCGCATGCACCTCGTCCGCGAGCCGGTGAAGCCGAAGCGGAGCCCGCTGCTCTCGCTCAAACTCGGCAACCCGAAGTACGCCAGCTGGAAGAACTTCGTCGACCGCGCCTACTGGACGGTCGACCTCGACTGAGCCGCGATCATGCGCCTCCGCAGAGCGGTTCCTTCTTCTCCGTGATCACGGGGAGTTGCGGCGCCATCTCCGCGTTGAGTTGTGTGAACTCCTTCCACTCGGAGGGAAGGTTGTCCTCGTGAAAGATCGCCTCGACGGGGCACTCGGGCACGCACGCCTCGCAGTCGATGCATTCGTCGGGATGGATGTAGACCATTTTGTCCCCCTCGTAGAAGCACTCCACGGGGCAGACGACCACGCAGTCGGTGTACTTGCAGGCGAAACAAGGCTCGGCGACGACGTGCGTCATGTCCTCTGGCTCCTCGGGGGTGCGACTTCCACGGCTGCCGGCGTCGAGGCCCGTGCCAGCGACGACGACCGCGCGGCATCCTAGGGACGTGGCCCGACGGTGTCAACGATTCCGGCGCGGAAGAAAAACGCCCCGGCCACGCACCACCGCCGGCGAACTTGGTCGCCGTGGCGGAGGCCCCGTATCATGCTGGTGACTGGCTCGGCCGGCGGTCGCCGCCGAACCACCTCCCTGGCGTCCCTGCCATGTCGCAGAGCCCGTCACCAGCCGGACCGGGTGCCCTGTCCGACGCCGATCGGCGGCTTGTGGAAGCCTGCCTCACGGGCGAGGCCGGAGCCTGGGTAGCATTCGTCGATCGGTTCGCGGGCCTCTTCGCCCACGTCGCCGATCGTGCGGCCCGCCATCGCCACACGCCGCTGGCGGCGGCGGACCGTGAGGATCTCGTGGCCGAGATCGTGCTCGAGTGCCTGCGGAACGACGCCGCCGTGCTCCGCGGCTTCCGCGGCCGTTCCAGCCTGCCGACCTACCTGACGGTGATCGCCCGCCGGATCGCCGTCCGGCGTCTCGTCCGCGACTTCGAGGCCTTTCGCCTGCCGTTGGTGGGCGAACCGGGCGAGCCGGCCGCGGCCGACGAGCCTGCGCGGATCGAGGACCGCGAGCAGATCGAGACGCTGCTCGATCGTCTCGAGCCCGACGAGGCGCGTCTCGTGCAGCTCCACCACCTCGAGGCCCGCAGCTATGGCGAGATCAGCCAGTTGACGGGGCTGCCGCTCGGATCGATCGGCCCCGCCCTGTCACGGGCTCGGGCGAAGCTTCGCGTCATGATGGAACCGCGACAGGCCGGCTGACGGGGAGCGGCCTGTCCGACTGCTCCAGGCGACGAAGCATTGGGAGGATCCGTCCGGCCCCGGCGAGTGGGGCTGGCACGAGCAGGGCTGCTGAACAGCCCCATCACTCACGAACAAGCAGCCGGATGCCGACCGAAGGCTCCGGGGCCGTTGCGAGGGTCTCGTGGGGAGGTCTATCCTCCTCCAGGGCCGGTCCTCCGCACGCGTCGGCCTGACGGCATGCGGACTGGTGGGGCGCCATGGCTTCCCGTCTCTGCCACCCAAACATCCATCATGGCTCGCTCCCCTCGGCCGACCCGCACGGCCGCTGTTTCGACGCGACGTCCGGCCCTGCGCCGCCGGGCCGCCCTGATCTGCTTCGAGCGGCTCGAGATGCGAACGCTGTTGGCATTCGACCCCAGCCCGCAGGCTCAGGAGATGCTCGAGCACGTCAATCGCATGCGGGTCAATCCCCAGGCCGAACTCAACGTGCTCTTCAGCAGCCTCCAACCGCTCACGGCCCGCGACGCCGATGGCGACCCGGCGATCAAGTACTTTCACGACCCGACCGCGGCAGGAATCCAGGGCGAGTGGCAGTCGCTCAAGGCGGTGGCGACGCCGGGGTGGAACGAGAATCTCGTGACCGCGGCCCTGGGGCACAGCGAGCGGATGATCGCGGCCGATCAACAGTCGCATCAGTTACCGGGTGAGCCCGGCCTCGGCGACCGCGTCCGAAACGCAGGCAACGGGAGTTGGTCGACCGTCGGCGAGAATGTCTTCGCCTACGCCAAGAACCCGTTCCACACCCATTCCGACTTCGCGATCGATTGGGGGGTCTCGAACCGTGGTCACCGCCTCAACATCATGAGCGCGTCGTTTCATGATTTTGGCGTCGGCTTCGTGGAGGAGACGGCGTCGGCCACCAGGGTGGGGCCGCTGGTGACCACCCAGAACTTCGCCAGCCGCTTCAACTACGGCAACCCCTTCCTGCTGGGCGTGGTGTACCGCGATGGCAACTCGAACCAGCGATTCGACGCCGGGGAGGGGATCGGCGGCGCCACGCTGACGGTCACCGGTCCGGCCGGAACCTTCACGACGACCACGATGTCGGCCGGTGGGTTTCAACTCAAGGTTCCCGCCGGCACCTCCACCGTCACGGCCGCGGGCGGCGGCCTGTCAGGATCGCAGGTCCGCAGCGGTGTCGCGGCTTCATCCGCCAACGTGAAGGTCGACTTCTCGGGCAGCGGCAGCGCAACGAACCCAACGAACCCAGTCGCACCGTCGGCACCGACCGGCGTCGTGGCAACCCCCGGCAATGGCCGCGTGCTCCTCGCCTGACAACCCCCGTCCACGAACGCCGCGGGGGTCACCAACTACACCATCCAGTTCAGTCGCACGGGAGGGGCCTCGTGGACGACGTTCATGCGGCCCACGTCGACGGAGACGACGGCCTTGGTCACGGGCCTCACCAACGGTGCGGACTCCGTGTTCCGGGTCGCGGCCGTCAATGCCGCCGGGACGGGTTCCTGCTCGGCGCTCTCCACCAGAGTGACACCGACGGCCGGTGCGCTGACGACGATCGACCTGGCCCCCTTCGCGAACCAGCGGCTCCAGTCCTTGAGAAGCGGGGCCGTCAGTCGCTTTCCCGAAGGCAATGTCAAACTCGGCGGCGTCAACTTCGCGATCCCTGTCGGCGGCAGCAACGCGTGGTCGGCCGCCATCGGGGGTGACACCACCGCGGGCACGCTGGACGTTCCCATCGGCGCCAACGGCGTCAGGAAGGTCTACACGCTGATCAACACGCTCTGGGGCGAGCGAGAACTGGGCACGCGGGCCTCGATCACCTTCCACGGTTCGAAGGGGGCGGTCTACAAGGTGGACCTCATGGCGACAGCCACATCCGCGACGACCTCTGGAACACGTCGACCAACTCCCTCAACGGCACCTCCACGGCCAACGTCTTCACGGCCGGCAGCAGGCAGGGAAAAGGGTCGACGAGCCAGGTTCGGCTCGACATGCAGACCTTCACTCTGCCTGCGGAGTTCGCCACCCAGTCGCTCACCAAGATCAGCATCGCCGATGCCGGCGCGACGAACATCCAACGAGTGCTGGTCTCGGGCATCACGGTGGCCTGACCGGCCACGGTCAGGGCTGCGGGCCGATCACCACCGAGGGATCGGCGAGGTCGATCGGCTCGTAGCCGGGATAGGCCGGCATCTGCCAGAGCTGGGCGGGATCCGGGCTCGGCCCGTTGACGGTCACGGCGGCGAGCTCGATCTTGAAATCGACCCCCGACGCCGGCCACGAGACCTCCACCAAGTGGGGCACGGCGGCGCCCGATGCCGGATCGACGCGGTAGCGGCTCGTGCGGACGCTCGCCAGCCGCTCGCCCGCCGGCGTGAACAGATGCTGCTCGGCGACCAGGCCCGTGGTACCGTCCAGGATCGTCGACTTGAGCAGCTCCTCGCCGTCGCCCGAGAGCCGACTGCGGATCTCAAGCCGACCGTCCGGCAGCGGATGGGGACCGTTGTGCGAGGCCGACGGGTCGAAGTTCACGAGCCCGAGCAGCTCAGGCATCCAGTCGGCCCGCACCGGCAGGAGCCGACGCGCCTGCGAGCGGGCGTATTGGTCGTGGCGGCAGAACGCCGTGATCGGTGGCCGATGCTGCCGGAGCCAGATCCAGAACAGCTCGTCGTTGCTGCCGATGTCGAGCTCGGGGCCGGTGATCGAGGTCTGGGCCTGCAGCCGGAAGCGATACGGCGGCTCGCAGGCCAGGCGGGCCGAGAGCCGGGGCACGCCGGGCACGACGAGCACCGCCTGCGAGGCCATCACACTGCGGACCCGTTGCGTGTTGTCGTGCACCGCCGCGATCACCTGCTCAAGTGAGGCCTGTGGCGGCAGCGTCCGCGGCAGCGGCATCACGCCCACCTGGTAGCCCCGCAGCACCTGCGGACAGGAGGCGCCGCTCGAGGCCACGGCGGCCACGACGACCATGAGCGTCAGCCAGCGGGATGCGGCCCGTTCACCGCGGACGACGAGGGGAGGGGTCATGCGGCCTCCCCCGACCAGAGCAGCGCCGTCAGCCGGCCCGCGACGGCGGGGTCGGCCGCCTCCTCGACGGTCACCGGCCGCATGCGGTAGACACGGTCGCGACGGCGGCAGGAGAACACCAGCGACCCGTCTTCCTCGGGCTGCCCGTCGTCGCCCGGCTCCAGCTTCAGGATGCGGCGCCGCACGAGCTGCAGCGCCAACAGATACCGTAGCGGCTCATCCGCGGCCGTCTCCTCGAGCGCCTCGAACGCGTCGAGCAGCACCTCCACGGGAGCGAGCCCGGGACCACGCCGCTCGGCGACCGGGTGTCGCGAACGCCACCAGGCGACCGTCCCGTCCGGCGGCCCCTGCCAGGCGTCGCCGGCGACGTCCAGCCGCTCCAGGCCTCCCGCCGATCGCACGAGCGCCGAGAAGAACTCCTCGCCGGGCGCGAACCCGCGGCCGGTGCGGCAGCAGACGGATTGCGGTCGATGAATCGCGTAGTCCATGATCAGTCACGATCAGGTCACGGTCAGCCCATGATCCCGCCGTCATCGCGGCATGATCGGGCGACGCCCGCCGATACCGCGCGGACCGGCGGCCGGCCGGGGGTCGCGGACCGGGACGTATAGTGATGACCGCCCACCGCCACAACCCGCGTCGGTCGCCGCGGCACGGTCCGTCAGGCAGGCGGGGCAGGCTGGGCAGCCCGGGAGAGAACCAGCTCGACCACGTCCTCGATGCCCCGGTCGTCGTGCCCGCCGACCACCACGTCGGCGACTGCCAGCAGCTCCGGCCGCGCGTTGGCCATCGCCACCCCCAGGCCGGCCGCCCGCACCATGGGCAGGTCGTTGACGTCGTCGCCGACGGCACACACCTCGGCCGCGTTGATCCCGCGGGACGCCGCCACCGCGGCCACGCCCGACCACTTGGTGACGCCCCGCGGCGCGATCTCGCAGAACCATGCCTCGTATCGCGGGCTGCGGATGCTGTGCACCGCCAGGTCCGCGCCGAAGCGGGCGGCGAGCCGCCGCTCGAGCGCGGCCATCGGCTCCTGCTCCCCCACCACGAAACAGGCGAAGGCATCGGCGGGGGGCCGCTCGTGGAGGTCGGGCGTCACGATGGCCACGCCGCGATTGCGGAGCAGATAGCGACCGAGCACGTCCGCCGGCTCGGCCACCTCCGCCGGCGCGAGACTGCGGCAGTGGAAATCGAACCCCGCCGAAAAGCTGTCGGTGTAGACCACCGGCTCATGGCCCAGGCCCACGACGGTCGTCAGGACGCCCGCCAGCAGGCCGTCGGGAAAGGCGGCCCGCGCGAGCGTGACGTGATCGGCCGGCCGCTTGACCAGGGCGCCCGACGCGGTGACCAGCGGCTCCGCGATCGCCAACTGCTCGGCGACCGGCAGCACGTCGCGGTAGCGACGGCCCGTGGCCAGCATGACGTGGACGCCAGCGGCCCGCACCCGAGCCAGCCCGCGGCAGACCCGGTCGGTGACCTCGTGCCGGCTGTTGGTGACCGTGCCGTCCACGTCGAGGGCCAGGAGGCGGATCGAGACGGGGGGAGATGCGGAGGCCATTCGGCGTATGGTACACCTCGGGGCATGGTCGACGATCGCAGCGACAACGCGGAACCCGCCTTCACGCCGGTCGCCCGCGCGGGTGACATCCCGGCCGGCGAGGGACGCACCTTCGAGGTGGCCGGCCGGCTGGTGGCGGTCTTCTTCGACGGCCGTGACTACCACGTGCTCGACGATCTCTGCCCGCACATGGGGGCGTCGCTCGGGTCGGGACCGTTCGTGGACGGCGTTGTCACCTGCCCCTGGCACGCCTGGCGGTTTCGCGCCTGCGACGGCGCCTGGTGCGACAACGACAAGCTCCGCGTGGCGGTGTTCCCCGTCCGCGTCGTCGACGGCGCGATCGAGGTGGCCGTGCCCGTCTCAGGCTGACGGCCGGACTGCCGCCAGTCACCCCAGCGTCATCGTCCCGCCCGGCCGCAGCACGTGCGGTCGGCAGGCTCCCGCGCGGCGGACCCGCTCGGCCCAGGCCGCGGCGTCCTGGGCGATGGGCGGCCAGGTGTCGTAGTGGCAGGGCAGCACCGCCGCAGGCGCGAGCAGCTCGATGGCCTCGAGGGAGTTCTCCGGGCCCATCGTGAAGACGTCGCCGATCGGCAGGATCGCCAGGTCGAGACCGCGGCCGTGACGCCGCTGGCCGATCCGGGCCATGTCGGAAAAGACGCCCGTGTCGCCGGCGACATAGATCCGCCTCCCGCCCAGGTCGAGCAGCCATCCGGCCGGATTGCCGCCGTATGTGCCGTCGGGCAGGCTCGACGAGTGGAAGGCCAGTTCCATCGTGGCGGTGCCGCCCGGCACCGCCGCCGTGCCGCCGTGGTTCATCGGCTGCAGCCGCTCGACGCCCTGCTTGCCGAGCCAGGTGGCGATCTCGAAGGCGCAAAACACCGTCGCCCCGGTCCGCTTCGCGATCGGCGCCGCGTCGGCGAGATGGTCGAAGTGGGCGTGGGTGATGAGGATCGCGTCGCAGGCCACGTCGGCCGCCTTCATGCTGGCCGTCGGGCAGTCGTCGAAGAACGGGTCGACGAGAATGGTGCCTGCACCGGTGTCGACGAGGAACGTCGCGTGGCCGGTCCAGGTGATCGTGACGGGCATCGAAGCCTCCGCGAAAGGGTGCGGCCGCTGATCGGCGACGCGAACTATACCGTCGGTCGCAGCCTCGTCTCCACCACCCGCGACAGGATCAGACACTGCAGCAACTGACCGATCGCGTGCTCGTCGACCCGCGGCAGGCGACAGACCACGTCGGCGGCGGTCTCGACCTCCGCACCTTCGGCCAGCCCCAGGCCATCGCGCCGGGACTCGCCCGGGGCGATGCGGGTGACGACCGCCCCAGCGCCGGCGCCGGCGGGCCGCAGGTGGGCGTGCCAGGCGGCAAGTTCGGACCACCAGCGGCCCCCCCCACGGAAGACGCGGCCGTGCCGCCCCGCGGCGGAGGCCCGCGCCGCGACCACCGCATCGACGAGCGGTGGAGTGTCTTCGACGGGCGCCTCGGCGAACCGGCGGAGCATCGCCGCCGCCCCCTTGAGCAGTCGCACTACATCGATCCCCGCCGCCGCGGCGGGCAGCAGCACGGCGGCGGAGAAGGCGGCCTGCGGCCCGGCGATCCCGACCACGTCGGTGAAGGCCGCGGCCGCGCCGAGTTCGCGGGCCCTCGTGGCCAGCCGGCTGTCGGCCGCCGCCAGCGGCACGAACCGGGCAACGCGTCCTTCGGCATCACTTGCAACGGCCCGCGCGAGCCGGCCGGCGAGCGTCGTGACGATCGCCTCCTGCCGCGGGTCGTCGGGCGGTGCATCGACCGGCATCAGGCACCAGCGGTCGAGCAGGTCGTCACCGGTCACACCGCCCGCCGCGAGGCAGTCGAGCAGGCCCTGCACCTCATCGTTTCCCGACGCTCCGTCGAGCCAGGCCAACCGGGGTCGGCCGCCACGTTCACCGCGTGTCAGGTGATCGTGAAAGGGATGACAACAGGCGGCGACCAGCAGCCGCGTGGCCGGGCCGACGGCTCCGCCGGCGACCAGCACCAGGCGATCGACGGAGTCGCGGATGCGGCGCGCGGCAGAGAGGATCGCGAACAGCCGACTAGCGGTGCGACGGGTGTCGTATTCGTCGAGCGTGCGGGAGGCGAGATCGACGCCGTCGGGCCGATCCAGGATCGCCGCCCGGATTCCGGCCAGCTCGGCGGCGCGGGCGGAAGCCTCGGCGATGGCATCGGCGGCGTCGAGGCCGAGCGGCTCTTCCGGTGGTCGGGGACGGATGACGCTCATGGATGCCCGACGGGCGCGGCCGACAGCCGCGAGGAGGGTGGGCCGCCGTCCGATACCATAGCGGGGTTGTGCCCGCGACAGGCCGCCCGAATACTGCCGGGCGTCGACCGTCGCGTTCCCCGGGAGCCCTGCCGCCGTGATCGAGCACGAGTTGGTCCGTGAACTGGCCGAAAAGAACGACTCCAAGATCATGATGCTCGTGGCGGACGGCCTCGGCGGCCTGCCCATGGAGCCCGGCGGCCGCACCGAACTCGAGACCGCCGCCACGCCCAACCTCGACCGGCTCGCCGCCCGTGGGACGAGCGGCTCGAGCGTGCCGGTGCTGCCCGGCATCACACCCGGGTCGGGCCCCGGGCATCTCGGGCTGTTCGGCTACGACCCGCTGGAGTTCAAGATCGGCCGCGGGGCGCTCGAGGCCACCGGCATCGGCTTCGAGCTGGGGCCCGACGACGTGGCTGCCCGCGGCAACTTCTGCACGCTCGACCAGCAGGGCCGGATCACCGACCGCCGCGCCGGCAGAATCCCCTCCGAGGAGAGCGTCCGGGTCGTGGAACGGCTGCAGGCGGTGCAGGTGCCAGGCGTCGAGGTGTTCGTGAGGCCGGTCAAGGAACACCGCTTCGTGGTCGTGTTTCGGGCCGCGGGCCTCTCGGGTGCCGTCGCTGACACCGACCCGCAGGCCACCGGCGTGCCTCCACTCGCCCCGCAACCGCTCGCCGCCGCCGCCACCCGCACCGCCGCCGTGGCCGCCGAGTTTGTGGCCCGCTCGCGGTCGCTCCTGGCTGACGAGCCCAAGGCCAACGGCATGGTGCTTCGCGGCTTCGCGGGCCGGCCGGCCCTGCCCTCCTACGAAGAACTCTACGGGCTTCGCGCGGCGGCCATCGCCGTCTACCCGATGTACAAGGGGCTTGCCCGACTCGTCGGCATGACGCTCGTAGGCGAGGCCACGACGCTTGCCGAGCAGATCGCCGCGCTCCGCGGCTGTTGGCAGGACTACGACTTCTTCTTCCTGCACTTCAAATACACCGACTCCACCGGCGAGGATGGTGCTTTCGACCGCAAGGTGGGGCGGATCGAGGAACTCGACGCCGCGATCCCGGCCATTGAGGCCCTGGGCCCGCGCGTGCTGATCGTGACCGGCGACCACTCTACGCCCAGCCGGCTCAAGAGCCACTCCTGGCATCCCGTGCCCACGCTCCTGGTGGCCGACACGTGCCGTCCCGACGGGCTCACGGGGTTCTCAGAGCGGGACTGCCTGCGCGGCGGGCTGGGCATCTTTCCGGCCAAGCACCTGATGATGATGGCGATGGCCCACGCCCTGCGGCTGGGCAAGTACGGAGCCTGAAACGGCGCCCGCGGGCGCCAGCCGCGGGCGTGAAGTAGAGTCGAGGGGCGGCCTTCCCGCCGCGCTCCTGCCGGGACGAAGCGATGGCTGCCACCGTCGAAGACGACCTCTTCCAGAGCTCGACGATGACCTTCGGCGAGCACCTGGAGGAACTCCGCGGCTGCCTGATGCGGGCGGCGGCAGGACTGGCCGTGGGCGTGATCGCCGGCCTGTTCCTCGCCAAGCCCGTGGTGCGGCTCGTCGAGGAGCCGCTCAAGCGGGCGCTCGGCGACTACTACGCGGCCCGGGCCCTCGACACAGCGACCGGCTGGACCGGCCGTCCCCTCCCCTACTCGGAGGCCGAGATACGCGATGCGGTCGAGAACCGCCGGCTGACCTTCGAGCTCCGGGAAGTGCACCCGCAGCGACTGGCGCGGGTGCTCGACCCAGACGCCGAGGCCGAGACGACCCCAGCCGGCGGCGATCCCGTGGCCGAGCGTTTCACCGCCGATGAGCTGGTGCCGATCATGCTCTGGCAGCCGCTCGCCCGAGACCCGCGGGTGAGCATCACGACGCTCAGCGCACAGGAAGCCTTCGGTATCTACATGAAGGCCGCCTTTCTGGTGGGCATCGTGCTGGCGAGCCCCTGGATCTTCCACCAGCTTTGGATGTTCGTGGCGGCCGGGCTCTATCCGCACGAGAAGCGGCTCGTGCACGTCTTCCTGCCGGTCAGCCTGGGCCTGTTCCTGGCCGGCGCCCTGCTGGCCTTCTTCTTCGTCTTCGACTTCGTGCTCGCCTACCTCCTGACCTTCAACGAGTGGCTTGGCCTCGATCCGGATCCGCGGATCAGCGAGTGGATGAACTTCGTGCTCGTGCTCCCGGTGGGCTTCGGGCTGGGCTTCCAGCTGCCGCTGGTGATGCTCTTCCT
>VGYP01000041.1 GCA_016872955.1 Planctomycetota bacterium | reverse complement strand
AGCGGGGGGCCGGGCAACCGCCGTCGGTCGCTGCGGTGGCAGAAGGGCTCTGGTAGAGTGACAGATCTGTGGTATCCCACCCGCCGAGAGCGCTTTCATGGCCATCGACACCTACGCCCCGTGTCCGGGCGGTACCGGTAAGAAGATCAAGTTCTGCTGCAGCGACCTGGTTGGGGATCTCGAGCAGATCGACCGGCTCATGGAAGGGGACCAGATCACCGCGGCCCTCGACCAGGTGAAGCGGTTGGAGGAGAAACACCCAGGCCGGGCGTGCCTGATGGCCACGCGGACGAAGCTCGAACTCGCCACCAAGCAGCTCGCCGCCGCGGCCCGCACGAGTCGCGGGTTCCTGGAAGCATTTCCCGAAAATCCGCTGGCACTTGGACATGCGGCGATCAGCGAGGCGCTGGAGGGCCGCATCCAGCAGGCAGCCGGTCTGTTTGACAAGGCGCGGGAGGCCGCCGCGGTCGTCGGCCGGGAAGCCGGCGGGGAAGGACCGGACGCCTCGACCCAGCTCGTCCGGATCGCCGCCACCCTCGTGCAGGCTGCCGCCCAATCTGGTCACGTCGGGTTCGGCCAGGGGCTCGTCGACTGGATCGGTGACCTTGGCCTGGGCAGTGAGGACGAGCGGCGGATGCTGGCGGCGATCGTCGCTTCGTCAGGCGTACCGGCGGCGCTCCGAACGCGGATGCCGCTGGAGGAAGCCGAGGGCGACGAGTCATGGCGGCCTGATTTCGAGACCGCCCTCAAACACGCCCGCGGCTGGCGACTTTCCAAGGCACTGACCGCCTTCAGCATCCTCAAGGGCGTGGCCGGATCGAGCCGCCCACTCCATGCCAACCTGGCCGTGATCTGCGAGATGCTGGCCCGACCCGTGGAGGCCTCCGAGTCCTGGCTGGCGGTGGCGCGGCTTCCCGACACGTCGGCCGACGATGCCATCGAGGCCACTGGCAGGGCCGTGGCGCTTGAGACCGAGGCCAATCCCGAGCGTTCGCCGCTGATCCGGTTCGTGAGCCGGATCGGCCCGCTGGCCGTGCCGGCCGGTGAGGAGGGGGCGACGGAGATCGGACTGCTGGAGGACAAACTGCGGCATGATTCGCACGGCGAGCCCGCCGCGATCGACCGCTCGGCCTGGGTCTCGCGGAACGCCGCCCCGCCGCGGTCCGCATGGCGGATCTACGATGACGGCGATCCTGCGAGGCTGTTGGCGTCGTTGTTGATCTTCGGGCGTCAGACCGATCGCGAGCCGGAGGCGGTGCTGCAGGGATTCGGTCCCGACGTGGAACTGGCGGTGGCGATCGTCGAGCCCCTCTGTGGCTGTCGTTTCGCGGCGGCCGACGAGGCGGCCACGATGCCCGGTGTGACGCCCACCAACTGGCTGCTTGGCAGCCAGTTCCGCATGGCGCTGCCCACCACGCCCCCTGCGCCGCCCGCCGCTGGCGAGCCGGCGGTGGTGGACGTGTTGATGGAACGACAGCGCCGGGCGGCCCTGGACCGGTTCGCCGCGGTCTGGCCCACCACGCCGCTTCCCGAACTGCTCGGCAAGACGCCACGGCAGGCCGTGGCCGAGCCCGAAGGATGCCGACGCGTCGAGGCGATGCTCGCCGAAGGAGAGGCGACCGCACGCCGCGGTGCCGCCGCCGGCACGTGGGCCGCCGTGCGGGAGTCGCTCGGCCTCCCCACGCCGTCGCCGGTCGACGCGACCGAACCGCTCGGCGAGGTGCGGCCCCTCCGTTGGCACCGCCTCACCATGTCGGCCCTGCCGATCGAGCAGCTGCGCGGGGTGTTCGTGACGGCGCTGGACGCCGGCTTCGACTCGGCGGCGGAGAGGGCGGCGGAGTCGCTCGTGGCGCGTGCCGACGCGACGCCGGCGGACCGGTGGGAAGCGCTCGGGGCGCTCGCCGAGCGAGCCGAATCGAGCGTCCGGCGGCTGGAGCTGATCGGGCAACTCCGCGGCATCGCCAAGGAGCTCAAGGTGAGCGAGGGCATGCTCGACGTCGCGGAACTGCGGGTGCGCATGCAACGCGGCGACGAGCCAGAAGCCTCGCGGCTGCTGCAACGGCTGCAGCGGGACCACGGCCGCGATAGGCAGGTGTTGCAGGCGCTCGCCGAGGTGCTGATGGAAGCCGGCGTGGATCTGGGGGCCGTGGCCGGCCGGGCCGCCGCGGGTGGTGGTGCCGCCGCGGCAGCGACCACGCCGGCGGCGGCGGGGCGGCTCTGGACCCCGGGCAGTGGTGAGCGAGCCTCCGGCGGAGATAAGAAGACCATCTGGACACCGGGCAGTTGAGCGGAGGGTCGGGGGCGACTCGCTGACATGTTTTCGCCGACCGACATTCGCCTGATGCGGCGGGCGCTCGAACTGGCCGGCCGCGGACAGGGCCGCGTCGAGCCAAACCCGATGGTGGGAGCGGTGGTCGCGGCGGCCGGACACGTCGTCGCGGAGGGCTGGCACAACGCCTGTGGCGGGCCGCACGCGGAGGCGGTGGCGTTGGCCCGAGCCGGCGGGACAGCCTGCGGTGGCACGCTCTACGTCACGCTCGAGCCCTGCTGCCACCGGGGCAAGACGCCTCCCTGCACGGAGGCGATCGTCGCGGCCGGCATCGTGCGGGTCGTGGCGGCGGCCGGCGACCCGTATCCGGAGGTTGCCGGGGGTGGCTTCGCCGCCCTGCGGTCCGCCGGCGTCACGGTCGAGAGCGGCCTGCTTGAGGCCGAGGCGATCCGGCTCACCGCCGCCTTTCGGATGCTTGTCGAGGGCCGCCGTCCGTGGGTGATTGCCAAGTGGGCGACCAGCCTCGACGGACGCCTCGCCGCGGAGCCGGGGGGCGACCGTTGGATCTCGTCCCCTGCGTCGCGGGCACTGGCGCACCAGGTGCGGGGCCGCGTGGACGGCGTGGTGGTCGGCATCGGCACGGCCCTGGCCGATGATCCGCTGCTCACGGCGAGGCCCGAAGGGCCGCGGAGGGCCATCCGCATCGTGCTCGACGGCACGGCCCGACTGCCGCTGGAGAGCCGGTTGGTCCGCACGGCCCGGGACTGGCCACTGCTGGTCGCCGTGGGACCGTTGGCCGATGCCGGCCGCCTGGCTCGGCTCCGCTCGGCCGGCTGCGAGGTCTGGCAGGGAACCGAGGTCGACCCGGGTGGGCGGCTGGAGGAACTGCTCCGCGAACTTGGCCGCCGCCGGCTCACGAACCTCCTGGTCGAAGGGGGGGCGCACGTGCTGTCGACGCTCTTCGCCCGCGGGCTCGTCGACGAGATTCACGCCTTCACCGCGGCGCGGTTGATCGGTGGCGACGAGGGCACGCTGCCGACACTGCCCGACCCACCAGCCATCGAGGTGGAAGAGGTCCTCCATCCCGGCGGCGATCTCTTCGTCCGCGGCGTGGTGCGCCGGCCCCGGAAGACTACTTCTTCGGCATGTCCCGAATGATGTTCCGCCAGTGCGTCACGGCTGCCCCGTCGCGCAGCGAGGTGTCGGCGGCAGCCGCCTTCAGGCAGCGGGCCGCGTCGAGGATCACGTCGACGTGCTCGAGCGCCTCGGTCGCCTCCGCGGTCTCGTCATCGGCCGAGAGTTTGCGATCGGGATTCACGAAGCCGTCCCGCTGTTGGACACTGCCGTAGCGGGTCAGGTAGACGATCCAGGGTTCGAGAGCGTCGATCAGGGCGGGCCCGTCGAGCGCGCCGGCCGCCGCCAACGGGCGCGCGAAGTCGGAAACATCGGCCGCCGTCTCGAGCTTGCACGCGGACAGGATCCGCGCCGCCTGTCCGGGCACGAGCGTGAAGGCCACGGCGGAGTCGCTGACGGCGATCGCCGGCTTCACCTGCTCGTCGACGCCAGCATTGGGCAGAGCGAAGGCCCAGACCGTTCCGCCGTCGACGTTCGACTTCTCGGGATCGGGGATGCGATACCCGGCCGGGACCGCGGTCGGATCGATGCGGCGCAACGCGACGACCAGTTTGTCGCCCAGGGCGAACAGGTCGTTGAGCCCTGACACGAACAGCTTTCGATCCTTCAGCGGTAGCACAATCGCCGGCTCGAGGATCGGGAGCGGCTCCGACGAGGCCGGTAACGCCTTTTGCAGCCGGTCCGTCTTGGCCTTGGCGTCGAGCACCAGACCGACCTGCCCGTCGGCGAGCGCCGGCGCGATCGTGCCCGACAGGATGCGGGCGAGCGTCGTGCCCAGGGGTGCGACGTGCTCGTTAAAGGCGTCGAACTTCTCGCGCGCGGCTCCGTCCAGCGTCGGGACGGCGAGCTTCACGAACAACCGCCAGCCCTCGGCCAGCAGGTCCGCCACGGCGGCCGTGCGGACCGGGTCCGACCTCAGTCGCGACACAGCGATCGCGATCGGATTGCCGCCGCCATGCTCGAGCAGGCCGAGCCGCGCGCCGGCGTCCAGGGGCAGGTTCTTCGACCAGTCCCAGGCGTAGCCCTCGTAGCCGTCGTCCGACAGGAAGGAGTAGGCCATCCACGGACCAGGCTCGGGCAGCCATTTCGCGTACTCCGCCCGGGCGCGTCCCATCCAGGCCTTGGCATCCGCCGCCGCATCGGCGGGCACGTCACCGGCTCGATCCATCGCGGCTCGGACCGCCGCCACCATTGGATCGAGATTGTCCGCCCGTGCTGCAACCGCCTCCGCCATCGGCTTGCTGACATACCAGATGCTCGTGAGCTTTCGGTCCGCGTCGGCCCGCAGGGGCGCCAGGGGAGCCGATTCGACCAGCGCCTGCCCGGCCTTTCCCTGCCCCTTGGGGGCGGCGGTGACGAGTTTGTCGAGGTGGTCCACGGAGTCGCCGACCGAGAGGATCACCCAGTCGCCGACGACACCCAGTGCGACCACGAGATCGAGCTGGCGAATCCGGTCGAGGACCTTGTCGAGGGCCGCCGAGCCGCCCACTTGGTCGGCCAGGTCGGCCGCGATCTGGTCCCAGGGAAGGAGACTGCCATCGAGGGTGAAGGTCACCAGTCCGCCGCCGGCCACCCGCTTCCGCCCAAGCGCGCCGGCCAGGTCGGGATTCAACTCGACGAGCATGCGGGCCAGCACCTCGATCCGCTTCAGTTGGAAATCCCCCGCCTCCTTCTTGGAGGTCTTGAACCCCCAGACGAGGTCGGGCATCACGATCAGGTCGAGGTTGTCGGCCAGGGCCTGGAGCATCGCCTCCGCCTGGCCGGCGCCGGCGGGCACGTCCAGTTCGACCTGCCGCGCCACGGGCACGATCCGCACACGACCGTGGGCGGCCTCGCCCCCGTCTTCCTCGATCGGCTCGAGGCGTTCGAGGGCCGGCACGGCGGCCTCGTCGACGAGCTGGCCCGCCAGCTGGGCCTGCTGCAGCTTGCGAAGCAACGTTGCGAAGGCGACGCACGAGGACTCGCCGTAGAGGAACGTGTCGGTCGACGCCATGTCGGCGAGCAGTTCCACCGCCTGGGCATTCTCGGGCAGTTCCAGGAAGGTGAGGAACATCGAGACGGGACTGCCGGGCATCTCCCGCTGCTCCTCCCAGGAGGCGAGCGCGCGTTTCACGGCCGGGAGAGACCGGATCGCGGCGTAGGCGTTGCTGCCGATGAGGCGGTCGTATTGCTCGCGGAGCCGCAGCGACGAGAACAGGAAAGCCGCGTCGTCGGGCACCGTGGCGACGCCGCTGCCGGCGAGTGGCGCGGGCGGGGCCGCGACCGCCGCCGTGGCCGTCAGCGGTCCGATCAGCAGCATCGCCGCCTGGCACCACCGGCGGGAGGCCGCGATTGGCCGCGGGCACCTCGGCAGGATCGGCACAAAGAGGATCGGCATCGGTGGACTCCTCTGCGGGAAGAAACGAGTCAAGCCGCCGCTCACCTCCGCGCACGCGGAAGACACGCGGCAGACAGTAGGATACGCGATCGGTCCGCGGAAGGAAGAGCGACGCACCGGCCGCGGCCGTCGGCATCGGTGCCGTCGCGGCCCGCAGGCCCCGGCGGCGAGCCATGAACATCGACTCCACGCAGATCGTCGACACCTTCGCCGAGGCCTTTGGTCTCCGGTACGGCAGGCTCGTGGTCACGGCGCACGATCAGCACTGGCTTCGGGCGGCGGTCGAGGCCGCCTGCGGCTACGGCACCAGCGTCATCGGCTGCGACGCCGAGGCGGGCCTCGAGTCGCCGGTCGCCTCCGATGCGACACCGGACGGCCGGATCGGTGCCGCTGTGATGTTCTTCGGGTTCTCGGCCGAGGCGGTCGCCAAGGCGGTCGGCAACCGGCTGGCCCAGTGTCTCCTCACGTGCCCGACGACCGCCGTCTTCGATGGGCTGCCCGGGGCGGCCGACCGCATGCCGTTGGGGGACCACGTCCGCTACTTCGGCGATGGCTTCGAAAAGTCGAAGGTCGTGGCGGGTCGCCGCTACTGGCGGGTGCCGGTGATGGACGGGGAGTTTCTGGTCGAGGAATCCGCCGGCCTGGAGAAAGGCGTGGGCGGAGGCAACTTTCTCGTGCAGGGCGAGACGCTCGAGGCCACGCTGGCGGCAGTCCGTCGCGGCGTCGACGCCATCGCTGCCGTACCCGGCACGATCACGCCCTTTCCCGGCGGGGCCGTTCGTTCCGGCAGCAAGGTCGGCTCGCAGTACGCGGCCCTCAAGGCGTCCACCAACGAGGCTTTCTCACCGGCGCTCGCGGGACGCGTGGCCAGCGAGTTGCATCCGGCGGCCGCCTGCTGCATCGAGGTGGTCATCGATGGCGTGAGCGAGGCGGCTGTGGCCCTGGCCATGGCCGTGGGGATCCGTGCCGCGGCAGGTCCCGGCATTCCGGCGATCGCGGCGGGAAACTACGGCGGCAAACTGGGCAAGTTCCGGTTTCGGCTCCACGACGTGCTGCGCGATGCCTGACATGCGGCCCCCAGATCGCCCCGTTCGCCTCGTCGTGCGACCTCGCGCGGACTGCCCTTCTCCTGGTGGGAGGCTTCTGCTAGTTCCTCGCGGACTTTTCCCGAGTCGGATCGGTTGATCCCCGGTCCGCGCGGCCGCCCGCAGGTGCCACCATGACAGCCTTGACTCCCTCCGACGATGCAGTCCCGCATCCCTCGCGTCAGTCGCTCGTGGTGCCGCCGCGGCAATCGTCCTGGCCGGTCGCGGTCGGTGCCGTGGCCAGCGCCGCGGCCGGTTTTGGACTCGTGCTGTTTCTGGGCATCGGTCGCATCCGGCATGCCGGCGATGCGGTGCCGGTCACCGTGGCCGCGACCGACCCGGCCGACGCCGTGGTGCCCGCCGCGTTGACGACGGTGTCCGAGACGGAGCCGCTGCGGGAGTTCGCTCCGGTCGAGCCGGACCTCCTGCCACCTCCCGCGGCGGCTCCTGCGGTGAGTCGATGGTCGGCCGGCGGGGTCCGGGACGAGGAGTCGTTCCGGCAGGACCTGGGCCAGGCTGCCCGCCCTGCCTCCCACGATGAATCGCCTGCGTCCGATGGCGATCTCGAAGCAACACCGCATCCGCTGCGAGGTTCGTCAGCGGACCTGCCGTTCACCGGCCCCGACAGTGGGGCGGCGGTGGTGGAAGCGTCGGGCGGCCGTGAGGCTCTGCCGGGCGATCCGGCCGACGTCCCGGCGGGACCACTCGACCTCGGCCGTGTCGGTGACGACCCATCACGTCCCGCGCCGGTGGCGGAGCCAGTATCCGGCGGGCCACCGGCCGACACGGTCGCCGCGGCCGCGGAGACATCGCCCGAGGCTTCCTTGAGCAGTTTGCCGCTGCCGGCGCCAGTCACCACGACCTTCACAGCGCCGGTACCCCCGCCAGCCGTCCCGCCAGCGACAGTCGTCGGTGCCAACCCCGGCCCGCCGGCTCATCCTGCTCCCGCGGCCGACGTCAGCGATTCTGATCAGCCCGTCCGCGACCCTGATCCCGAGGCGGCTCCGGGGGATGTCACCGTCCCTGTGCCGCCGCCGGGGTTCGGCGAGCCGGTGCCGCCGGCCCGGCTGCCCGTCGGCGATGCCACGCGGGCCATGCCCCCGGTGCCGCCAGTGGCCGCGGCCACGGTGCCGGTTGGGCTGCCACCGCGACCGGTTTCGCCCTTCGCAGCAGCCCCACCCGTCGGGCCGGGACCCGCCGGGCCGCTGACCACGCCGGTGGTCGGCGCTCCGGCGGGCCTCACGGGTCAGGCCGTACCCGGGCCGATCCAACTCGAGGGCGTGCAGGCGCCGCAACTGGCGGTCGAGAAGCGCGGCCCCAAGGAGATCCAGGTCGGCAAGCCCGCCCGCTACGAAGTGGTCGTGCGCAACGTCGGCAGCGCCACCGCCCACGAGGTTCTGCTCCGCGACGCGGTGCCCAAGGGCACCTCGCTGATCGCCACCACCCCGCCCGCCAGCCCCGTCGCCGACGGCTCGGAGTCGTCGGCCGACCTCGTCTGGGCGCTCGGTGTTCTGCCTCCCGGGGGCGAAGCGCGCGTGCTGATGGAGTTGATGCCGGAGTCGGAAGGCGAGGTCGGCAGCGTCGCGAGCGTCAGCTTCCGCGCCGACGCCACCCTCCGGGCGCGGGCCACCAAGCCGCAGCTCACGATCGACTGCGTCCAGCCGCAGCCGGTGCGGATCGGCGGGGACGTCCAGGTGACGATCACCGTCTCGAATCCGGGATCGGGCGATGCCACGGGCGTCGTCTTGGAGGCCTTCCTTCCCGAGACGGTCTCGCATCGGGCCGGTCGCGAACTGGAGTTCGACGTGGGCCGCCTCCGGCCGGGGGATGCTAAGACCATCGACCTGGTGCTGGGCACGAGCGGACCGGGCAGCCAGCCCGCGCAATTCGTCGCGCGCGCCGACGGCGGCATCGAGGTGGATCGACCGTTGCCGATCGCGGTCACGGCCCCGACCCTCGACGTCTCCATCGACATGCCAGCGCGTCGCTTCCTGCAGCGGCCGGCCACCTGCTCCATCGCGATGCTCAACGCCGGGACCGCCTCGGCGCGATCGGTGGAACTCGCGGCCCAACTGCCGGTGGGTATGAAGTTCGTGCGTGCCAACAACGCGGGCTGGCACGACGAGCGGGCGCACCGTGTGCTCTGGAATCTCGAGGAGCTCCCCGCCGGCGACACCGGCGTGGTCGAGGTCGTGGTGATGCCGGTGCAGGCCGGAGAGCAGCGGATCGCCGCCGCGGCCCGCAGTGCCGACGGGCCTTCCGATCAGGCGGTGCACGTCTGCCAGGTCGAGGGGCTCGCGGCCCTCGCCTTCCAGGTGGGCGACAGCGAGGATCCGATCGAGGTGCAGGGCGTGGCCGAGTACGTCGTGCGGGTCGCCAACGAGGGGACGAAGGCCGCCACCGGCGTGCGGTTGGCGGCGACGCTGCTCGGGGACCTCGAACCGGTGGAGGCGGATGGCCCGGGGCGTCATCGCATCGAGAACCTCGCGGTGGAGTTCGAGCCGCTGGCCAAGCTCGGTCCGGGCGAGGAGGTCGTCTACCGCATCCGGGCCCGCGGCCGCCGCTCGGGCCATCAGCGGGTCCAGGTGCAACTCGCGAGCGAGGACACGCCGACGCCCATCACCAAGGAAGAGGTGACGAGCTTCTACGACGATCGTTGAGCCGCGGGGCCACGTCGCTCAGCGTCGCAGCGTGGCGTCGCAGCGGCGGCCGCACTCGGCGACCACGGCGTCGACGATCCGTCCGGCCTCGTCGCCGGTGAGCGTGCCCGCACGGCTTCGCAGCGTCAGCGACACGACCAGGCTCTTGCGTCCCGGCCCGAGCCGATTTGCGTCCCGCCAGACGTCGCCGACGCGACAGGTCTCCAACAGGTCGCCCGCGGCCGCGCGGATCGCCCGGTCGAGTTCGCCCCAGGTGATGCGTTCCGCGACCACGAGGTTGATGTCCCGCTCGATGGCCGGGAACTCGGCCGGCCGGGCGAGCCGGGGCTGGCGGCCGACCGCGAAGTCGAGCCGATCGAGCCGCAGCTCGGCGGCGGCGAGCGGGCCCACGAGGGAGAATCGTTCCAGCGTCGCGGCGGCGATCTCCCCGACGATGCCCACCCGCCCCGATTCCACCCCCGCAGTGACGAGGACGATCTCGGCCGCCCGACCAAAGGCGAAGCCCTCGAGCGTCAGCGGCCGATACATCACCGTCGCGGTGGTGCCGACCCCGAGTCTCGCGATCACCGCGTCGGCCAGTCCCTTGGCACGGTTGAAGCCGCCGCCGCCGACGAAACTCGCCAGCCGCGGCTCCTCGAGCGAGCCGGGGTCGATGGCCGCCCCGGCGGACCGGGGCAGATACGCCCGCGCGATCTCGAACAGGTCGGCGTCGGTGTTGCCGACCGCGGCGTTGTCGGCACGAGCTTCGAGCAGGCTTGGGAGCAGGCTCCGCCGCAGCCTGTCGGCGCCGCGGATCAGGGGGGGCGAGATGACCAGGGGCGGCGCTCCGCCCCACGGACTCTCCATCGACGCCAACCGGTCGTCGACGACGCTGCGGGTCATGGCCTCACAGAAGCCGCGACCCACCAGCACCTCGCCGGTCCGTCGGACGGCGATCTCGCGAGCCGAGAGCGCGACCGGCCGAGCGGCGACCGCCACGTCCTCCCGGACACGTTCGTAGCCCTCGATGCGGACGATCTCCTCGACCAGGT
Organism: Planctomycetota bacterium; assembly: GCA_016872955.1. Classification (GTDB taxonomy): domain Bacteria; phylum Planctomycetota; class Planctomycetia; order Pirellulales; family UBA1268; genus QWPN01. Next base: position 4,238 of record VGYP01000041.1, on the reverse strand, counting down.
CGATTTCCCGGGTGCAGTCCCGACGCCAGCTCGGGCCGCGCCAGCGGAGACCACGTTCATCCGCGGGCTGGAAGCCCAGGGCGACGAGGATCTTGCGTTGCCGCTGCGGGGACACGTCCGCCCCCAGCACGTCGGACACCCGCCGGGGATCTAGTGCGATCTCGGCCGGCCGGCAGGCGAGCTCGCCTGCCACAACGGTCCCGCGATCGAGCACGCCCCCCGCGAGTTCCAGGATCAGGGCCGCGGCCCGCCGGCTGGCCCAGTCGACCATCGCCGGATCGGGCCCGCGCTCGAAGCGGTAACTCGAGCCGCTGGCCAACGCCAGGCCGCGGGCCGCGGCCCGCACCGGCAGCGGCGCGAACTGGGCCGATTCGATCAGCACGTCGACCGTGGCCGTGGAGATCTCGCTCTCCGCTCCCCCCATCACGCCGGCCAGGGCCACCGGCCGCTCGGCGTCGGCGATCACGCCCATCCGGTCGTCGAGCGCGTAGACCCTGTGGTTGATGGCGGTGAAGGGTTCTCCGGCGATCGCCCGGCGGACCACGATGCGACTGCCGCGGAGGTTGGCCAGGTCGAAGGCGTGCAGCGGCTGGCCCGACTCGAGCATCACGTAGTTGGTGACGTCGACGACGTTGTTGACGCTGGCCACGCCCACGGTCCGCAGGCGATCGACGAGCCAGGTCGGGCTCGGGCCGATCCGCACGCCGCGAATCACGCGGGCGGAATAGTACGGGCAGATTTCGGGCGACTCGATGAGCACCGCCACCCGCCGGGCGGCGTCCTCGGGCCCCTCCAAGGGCCTGGGATCGGGCACGGCCAGCGGACGCTCGAAGAGCACCGCGGCCTCGCGGGCCACGCCGATGTGTCCGAGGCAGTCCGGCCTGTTGCTGGTCACCTCCAACTCGATGGCGGCATCGTCGCCGACGGTCGTCGTCGCTTCGTGGTTGAGGCCCGACATCGCCAGTCGCTCGACGAGTTCATCCCGCGACGCGGGCACCTGCACGTAGTCGGCGAGCCAGGAGGACGAAATGATCATGGGCAGCGCGGCCTCAGAACTGCCTCAGAAAACGGACGTCATTGCGGTAGAAGTCACGGATGTCCTCCACGCCGTACCGGCGGGCGGCGATCCGCTCCACGCCCAGGCCGAAGGCGAACCCGGTGACGGCGTCCTGGTCGTAGCCGACCGCCGCCAGCACGGCGGGATCGACCATTCCCGCGCCGCCCATCTCCACCCAGCGGCCCCCCCATTCCATGTCGACCTCCACGCTCGGCTCGGTGAACGGGAAGAAGGAGGGACGGAAGCGGACGTGGACGTCGCCGCCAAGAAACCGGGAAGCGAACAGCCGCAGCACGCTCTTGAGGTGGGCCATGTTCGTGCCCGGCTCGACAAACAGGCCCTCGACCTGGTGGAACATCGGGTAGTGCGTCGCGTCGGCGGTATCGGGCCGGTAGACGCGGCCGAGCGAGACGATCCGCAGCGGCGGGTCACGGCTTTCCATGACGCGGATCTGGACGGTGCTGGTCTGGGACCGCAGCAGGAGCGGGTCGGCTCCACGGGCCACGGCGAGATAGAAGTTGTCGAGCGGATCCCGAGCGGGGTGCTCCGGGCTGATCGCCAGGGCCTCGAAGTTGTGCCACTGGTCCTCGACCTCCGGGCCGTCGACGCACTCGAAGCCGAGTTGACCCATGATCTCCTGGATCTGACGGATCGTCTGCGTGATCGGATGGAAGCGACCGAGCGTCACCGCCTCCCCTGGCAGCGTGACGTCGATGGCGTCGTCCGCCTGATCCTCCACCCGGGCGAACCTTTCCTGGGCCGTTTCGAGGAGGGCGGCCACGGACGCCTTCGTGTCGTTGAAGTCGCGCCCGGCGGCCGGCTTGTCGGCGGCAGGGACGGCCCCCAGGAGCTTTTGGGCCGCCTTGAGTCGGCCGCTCCGGGCACCGGCGAACTCAACGCGGGCCGCCTCGACGGCGGCAGCATTGGTCGCGGCCGCCAGGGCCTCCGCCGCGTCGTGTCGCAGGCGTTCGAGTTCGGCCCGGAACGTGTCGAGCGGGGTGCCAGCCACGGGCGTCACGCGACCGCGGCCGGCTCCGGCAGGCCGAGGGCCTCGCGGACGGTGGCGACGACGGCGTCGAACCCGCTGGGATCAACCACGGCCATCTCGGCCAGCGTGCGGCGATCGAGCTCACAGGCGATCTTGGAGAGCCCGGCGATCAGTTGGCTGTAGCGGAGCCCACGCTCGCGGCAGGCCGCGTTGATGCGCACGATCCAGAGCCGCCGGAAGTCCCGCTTCTTGCGGCGCCGGTCACGGTGGGCATAGACGCCCGCCCGGATGATCGCCTCCTTGGCGGTGCGGAGCAGGCGACGACGGCCGCCGACCGATCCTTTGACCCGCTTGAAGAGCCGCTTCTTGGCCCGCAGCCGGGGGACGACACTCTTCGTACGCATGGCGAAAGCCCACTCACTGGAAACGACGGTGCGGACCCGGGGCGGACCCGCGAAAACCTCCAAATGTGCCCGATATCACGCCGAATGCAAGCCCGCCTCGTTTTCAGGGGCGAGGGCCCGGCCTCGCGCCGACGGACCGGCCGGCCCGGGAGGTTCGTCCGGGTCACCACGACCCTCGTGTGACCTCGGGTGACCTTGTGACGCGGCTCGGCCTGGGACGCTCCGGCCACCGGGCGCTGAAGCGACGCGGGCACGTCCTGCCTCCGTGTGTCGCCGGCTCGGGGGCGAAAAAGTCGCCGCGCCGCGGACCTTCGGATTCTCGCCGATGGCCGAAGCGGCCATCGGCTCCTCGAGCGTTCGCGACCCCCGTCCCCTATCCCGTCTGGGTGGCTAGAGCGTCGCTCCAGGCCCCCGGATGCGCTCTAGTAACTGTACTTGCCCAGGGCGGCGGCGATGCGTGCCGTGTCGGCCTTGGCGAGCACGCCCGTGCCCCGCAGGTCCCGCTTCCGCTTGCTCGTGAGGCGGACCTGGAGATGGCTCGTGCCGGCTCGGCGGTGCTTGACCTTCCCGGTGCCGGTGAGACGAAAACGCTTCTTGACGCCCTTGTGGGTCTTCTGTTTTGGCATGTGATGCTCCTGGACGATCAGCGGGGTCGGGGTCGGACAGTCGGGTGCGGTGGAGGCGGCTATTTGGGGGCCAGGGTGCAGGACAGTCGGCGGCCCATCTGCTGCGGAGCGGCCTCCAACTTGCCAACGTCCGCGAGTTGGGCCACGACGGCCTGCATCACGCGCTGGCCTTCCTCGATGTGCGCCATTTCGCGGCCGCGGAAGACTACCGAGATGATCACCTTGTCCTTGTGGCCGAGAAAACCACGGGCCTGGGCGACCTTGAACTCGATGTCGTGCTCGCCGGTCTTGGGCCGCAGCCGAACCTCCTTGATCTTCGTGTGGTGGACGTGGGTCTTGTGATGTTTCTTTTTTTGCTGGTACTTGAATTTCCCGAAGTCCATAACTCGGCAGACCGGCGGCCTCTCGTTGGGGGCCACTTCCACCAGGTCCAGGCCTGCCTCACGGGCGATGCCAAGTGCCTCGTCGGTGGTGATGATGCCCAGCTGGCTGCCGTCCGCGCCGATCACCCGGATCGGACTGATCCGGATCTGCTCATTGATGCGATGCTGCTTCTCGATGGCTTACGCCTCCGGCCGCGGACCTCGTTCCGCCGGCCGGGAGGAAGGTCTGATCTTCGCACCTCGACTCGGCGGTTCTCCGCGTTCTGGTTCGGGTGGCGCTCGGGAAAGCTCACCCCGGCTAGGCCGAAGGGACGTGCGCGACGACCCCAGAGCGCGGGAGGCAAGAGTGTCGTCGCGGCGGGGGCGAGCGTCAAGCATGCCAAGGCGGGTGACCCTGGTTTTCAGCGGCGATCCTGGCTCCCGGGGTCCCCTGCCGTCCGGGCGGGGGGATCTGGCAGCACGATCAGACCCGCCACCAGTTCCCGGTCGGCGGCGGCGAACCGCTCGGCCAGGGCCGGTTCCAGCATGCAGGTGACCGCGATCTGGTGACCGCCCGGTCCCGTGAGCACATGGTGGACCCAGCGGAACGGCCGGTCCGCCGCCGCCCCCTCGGCCACGACCCGGACGATACGGGTGCCGTCGTCCCTGGTGACCGCTTCCGATTCGGTGAAGTGCCCGAACTGATCGCCGAGGGAACGGCGGACGTCGGCTTGCACGGTCCCCTCGACGGGCGGTGTCTCCGCCGCCGCCCGCGGCAGCGGCACGAGCGAGCACTGCGCG
>VGYP01000040.1 GCA_016872955.1 Planctomycetota bacterium | reverse complement strand
CCTGGCCCGCGCCGGCGCGGTGGTCCTCACGCGGGCCGGCGGTGTCACACCGGAACGGCGGGCGGAGATCCGCGCGGCGGTGGAGCAGGCGCGTGCCGGCCGACCTGCCGCCATCTGGCTGGAGACGGAGCACCGGCCGGTCGGCTTCCGCACCGCCGCCGGCGTCACCGAGCCGCTCGCGTCCCAGCGCGGCCGCCGCCTGGCGGCGTTTTGCGGCATCGGCAATCCGGCCGCCTTCCGCCGCACGCTCGGCGACAGCGGCCTGCAGCCGGTCGGCTTCCGGAGTTTTGCCGACCACCATGCCTACACACCCGGCGACCTCGCGTCGCTCGCCGACTGGAGTCGCCGGGTCGGCGCTGAAGGACTGGTCACCACGCTCAAGGATCTGGTGAAGATCTGCACCGCCGACTTGGGCGGCGTGCCGCTGGCGGCACTCGAGGTGGCCGTGGAGCCACTGGGGGATGCGACGGCCCTCACCACCGCCATCGCGGCCGCCACCCGCGGCGGGGGCGCGGCCGCATGAGCGACTCATCCCCTCCGTCGGGCATCGACACCTCGATCCTGGTCACCACCTTCCGACGGCCGAGGCACCTCGCGCTGGTCCTCGAATCGATCGCCCTGCAGCGGCGGGTCCCCCGGGACTTCGAGGTGATCGTCGCCGACGACGGTTCGGACGACACCACGGCCGACGTCGTGGCCGCCTTCGCCGCGACGGCGGATTTTCCGGTCCGCTTCACGACCGAGCCGCACGACGGCTTCCGGCTGGCCCGCACCCGCAACCATGCGGCGCGGCTGGCGAAGGGGGACTACCTGCTGTTTCTCGACGGCGACTGCATCCTGCCCCGCGGCCACCTGGCGGCGCACCGTGACCGCCGCCGCCGCGGACTGACGCTGCTCGGGCATTGCGCGCGGCTGGGCGAGGAGACCAGCCGGTTGCTCGTGCCCGAAAACCTTTCGATCACGAACCTCGCCGGGCTCGTGTCCCGGCAGGAGTCGCGGGCGTTGGCCCGACGCCATCGCCGGGCCCGCTGGCACGCCGCAATCCGCCATCCCTCGAAGCCGCGACTCACGGGGGGCGACTTCGGCGTCTGGCGAACCGACTTCGAGCGGGTCAACGGGTTCGACGAACGCTTCGTGGGCTGGGGCCAGGAGGATGACGACCTCGGCCTCCGCCTGCGGGCGGCGGGCGTGAGGCTGGAGTCGGTGCTCGACCTCACCTGGTCGCTGCACGTCTGGCACACCACCGACCCGACGGCCACGCGACGCTGGCGGGACGGCGCCAACGTGCCCTACTTCGGACGCCGCGGGCGGCTCACCGTCTGCCGTCGCGGCCTCCGAAGACGTGGACGCGACGACCTCGTCTGGGGCCTGCCGGCCGACCTCGACGCCACGCCGCTCGGCCGAGCCGTCGACGGCCTGCTCATCGACGCCCCACGGCCCGCCGCGGGCGCAGGATACGAGATCGAGTTGGTCGTCTGGCCCGCGCGGGTCGGGTTCACGCGGGCGTCCGAGTGCCGGCTGCTGCTGGTGCCACGGGGACTCCTCCCGCCGCGACGGCTCGCCGCCCGCGCGGATCACGTCGTGGCGGTCGACCCGGACGACCCACAGGCCGTGGCGGAGGTGCTCGACGCCGTCGGCTGAAGCCGGCGCGGCGTCGGCCCGGACTACTTTCGCTTCTCGACGTGCACCGTGTGCTTGCGGAGCCGGGGCGAATACTTCTTGACCTTCAGTTTCTCGCCCCCCGTCTTGCGGCGGAGCGTGTAGTTGAGGTCGCCGGTCTCCTCGCAGACGAGGTGCACCACTTCAAGTTTTTTCTTGCCCTTCGCCATCGCGTCGTGTTCGTTCGTTGTCCGATCGAGGATCGAAGGATCGCGAAAGAGCCTTCCCTCGAGGTCCCCGAGGCTACCTGCCGCCGGCCCGGAACACCAGCGGCGGGAGCCGTCGCCGCGGCGACGGCCCTTTTTTGCAACGTGACGCCCCGCGGTCCGCAGCGTGGCAAGCAGCACCGCCGCCGCGAGTTCCGCTCCAGCCGGCCGGGCCGTCCTGCCGACGGCACTGCGGGCGTGCCGAGGGGATGCCGTCCGCGGGCGGCCGTGGAGGTCCCCCAACCCTCACGGTCGCCGGGCGGCCAAGAGGCGTTTCGATGCAGGCGGTCGCGACGGAACGGCCTTGGATCGAGCGGCTGATCGCGAGCCCGCGGGTGCGGGCGACCTACGCGAGCACGGTCGCGCACGTGTTCGTGCTGCTGGTCCTGGGGCTCCTGGTGATCCCGCTGGATGTCGAGCGGCCGCCCACCGTCATCACGCTCTCGCTGAAGGAACCGGTCGTCACCGCGACCGACGAGCGGGGACTCGAACTGGGCGGCGGCGCCGAGGCGACCGGGGGACCACCCACCGCCGAACCGGTGACTCCGGACGCCTACGTTGCAGACGCCGCGACGCGGCCGGATCCCGCGACCATCGCGGTCGAGCCCGCCCCACCGCCGATCGACCTCGTCGGCGAGCCGCCTGCCTTTCCCGCACCACCTCGTCCATCGCCCCAACCGGAGCCGGCGGCCGCCACGTCGGCCACGCGGTCGCTGCCTGGGCCGGGCGACGCCTTCGCCGGCCGCCGCGCCGCCGGACGCGGAGCCGGCGTCGCGGGCCGGGGCGGCTCGGCCGCCAGCGAGGCGGGCGTGGGCCGCGGCCTGGAATGGCTCGCCCGCCACCAGGCCGCCGACGGATCGTGGCGCTTCGACCTCTCGGGCTGCCGTTGCGACGGAGCCTGCCGGCCGCTCGGCTCGGCCACAAGCACGACGGCCGCCACGGGGATCGCGCTGCTGCCGTTCCTGGGCGCCGGCCAGACGCACGAGGAGGGCGTTCACCGCGAGACGGTCACGCGCGGCCTCTACTACCTGATGAGCCGGATGCGGGCGACGCCCCGAGGTGGCGACCTCTCCGAAGGCACGATGTATGGCCACGGCGTGGCGACGCTGGCACTGGCCGAAGCCTTGGGCATGACTGGCGATCGGATGCTCGTGCCCTACGTCCGGGACGCCGTGCGGTTCATCGAGACGGCCCAAGACCTTCATGGGGGTGGCTGGCGCTACCTTCCCGGCCAGCCGGGCGACACGACCGTCACCGCCTGGCAGTTGGCGGCGCTCAAGAGCGCGGCACTCGCCGGCGTGGCGGTGCCCTCGCCGACCCTCGACGGCGTCTGCCGGTTTCTGGACCGCGTGCAGGTGCGGGACGGCGCAGGCTACGGCTACCTCGCCCCGCAGGATCGGCCCTGCACGTCGGCGATCGGGCTCCTGTGCCGCGTGTACACCCGCTGGGACCGCGAGGCAACACTCGACAGCGGACTGGCCCGGCTTGCGAAACCAGGCCCCGACCGGGAGGCGGTCTATCAAAACTTCTACCTATCGCAGGCGCTGCTGCTGCGAAACCATCCGGCCTGGCCCCGCTGGAACCGCCGCCACCGCGATCAACTCGTGGCCCGGCAGGCCGACGTCGGCCACGAGGCGGGGAGTTGGTCGTTCGCCGATCCCGACACTGCTCCCGGCGGCCGGCTCGGCCATACGGCCCTCGCGATCCTCTCCCTCGAGGTCTACTATCGGCTGCTGCCGATCTACACCGCCGATGCCGCCCAGCATGGCTGGTGAGCCCCGGCCACGCCGGCTGCTGCGGCCTATACTCCAGCCGGAGAAAGCCGATGCGACGCATCACCTACGCTTGGCTGGCCGTGGTTGTCGGCGTCGCCTGTGCGGCGATCGGCTGGCTCGGCCTGGCCGGCTGGCTGGCACTGGTCGTGCTGGCGGCGAGCGTCGCGATGCACGTGGCCGGCAACGCCATCGGCACTCGGCTGCGCGATGCGGCCGACCGACGGCTCGAGCGGGCCTCGCCCACCGCGGCGCTCCCACTGCCGCGGCATTCGCCCACGCACCTCGAGCGGCGTTCGAGCCTCGGCCGCCTGGTGCCCGTGTCGGCCGGGATCGGCGCGGCGTGCGGGGGCGTGGCGGGCACGACCGCCCTGCTCGGGCTGGCCTCGGCCTCAATTCCCGGGGCGGCACTCGGCGGCATCTCGTCGGCGATCATCGGCGGCCTGTTTGGCTTTCTCGCTGCGAGCTTCATCGAGATCGTGCGGACGAGCCTCCGCGAGGCTCTGGCGGCGGAACGCGAAGCTTGATGCGGGCCCCGGTCGCCCTGCTTGGAATGCGGCCCGCACGCGTGGTACAAACGGATGGTGCTCGTCGCCGACCGGACGGGCCGACCCGGAGGATTCCATGGCCAAGCCCCACCGCAACCTGAAGAAAGCCAACCACGGCGCCCGGCCCGCTAACAGCAAGGCCCGCAAGATGAAGCGGAAGCACGTCCGCACCTGATCGCCAGTCCCGAGCCCGATCGTCGGAGTCGCCCCCGTGGCCCCGCGTGACTTCATCATCCATCCCGCCGAGTACGACCTCGACAGGGTCATTGCCGACATCCACGAAATTCGTCGTTGGAATCGGCAGCGGTTCGAGATGGAACAGCTCACGGCGATCGTGCACGAGGACCAGTCTCGTGCGCTGTGCGTCGGGTACAAGGACGTCACCGCCGACGAGTTCTGGGCCCGTGGGCACTTTCCCGGCCGGCCGCTGATGCCGGGCGTGCTGATGTGCGAGGCGGCCGCCCAGCTCTCGAGCTACTTCACCCAGCGGTACAACCTGCTCGACGCCACCGTGGTCGGGTTCGGCGGACTCGAGGAGGTGCGATTTCGGGAACCCGTCGTGCCCGGCGACCGGCTGGTGATCGCCGTGGAGCGGGTCCGGGTGCGTCCGCGGGCGATGATCGTCTGCCGATTCCAGGGGCTCGTGCGGGAGAGCATCGTGGTGGACGGCATCATCAAGGGAGTGCCGCTGCCGGAGGATCTCTTCCCGGCCGCGCGCGGCGCCGAGGCCGACGGCGTCGCCGCGTCCTGATCCACCATGCCCCGCCGCCCGCCTCGCAAGCCCGATCCTCGGCTCGACCTGTCGTCGCACCTGCTGCCGCTGGCCGCACTGCCGGAGCCCTTCGACCCGGCGACGCTGTTTCGGGCAGCCGGCCCCGTGGAACTCGAGGTGGGTAGCGGCAAGGGATTATTCCTGACGTCGGCCGCCACCGCGGCACCAGACCGCAACTTCATCGGAGTCGAGATCGCCCACGGCTACGCCCGACTGATCGCCGGCCGGCTGGCAGCCGCGGGGCTCGCCAATGCCCGTGTGATTCATGGCGACGCGGGCTTCCTCGTCGGCCGGCTCTTGCCGAACGCCTGCCTGGCCGGCATGCACGTCTACTTCCCGGACCCGTGGTGGAAGGCGCGGCATCGCAAACGCCGCGTGCTCTCCGAAGGCTTTCTCCACCAGGCGGGCCGGGTGCTCGCACCGTGGGCCATACTGCACGTCTGGACGGACGTCGAGGAGTACTTTCACGCGGCGCTGGCCGCAGCGCGGGCCACGGGCCTCTTTGAGCCGCCGCGCGAGGAGGAGGCGGGCGAACCGAACCACGACCTCGACTACCGCACGCACTTCGAGCGCCGCACGCGGCTGGCCGGCATGCCGGTCTGGCGGGCGGCCCTGGTGCGGTCGCCCGCCGCGGCGACGGTCGTCCGGACGACCGCCACGGCCAGTGTCACCGGCTCGCCGCCGCCTCGTACGTCCGGGTCGCCTGACCACCGGCCCGGGCCTGGGCGACCGCGAGCTGATAGAGCCGCTCCCCCGCCGGCGTCGGATAGCGGCCGGTGAGGCAGGCCTGGCAGAGTTCGTTCGCCGGGAAGCCGATCGAGCGGGCCACCGCCTCGACCGGCAGATAGCGGAGCGAATCGGCCCCCAGACGGGCGGCCATGCGGGCCTGCGCTTCCTCGGTCAACCGTCCCTCCTCCAGGAACTCGGGCGCGAAGAGTTCGTCGATCGTCGACATGTCGATGCCGTAGAAGCAGGGGGCGACGATCGGCGGGCAGGCGACACGGACGTGGATCTCGCGGGCCAGGCCGAGCGACCGCATCCGCCCCAGCAGCACCTTCATGGTCGTGCTGCGGACGATCGAGTCCTCGACCAGGATCACCCGCTTGCCCTCAAGCACCTCGCGCAGCGGCGTGTACTTCGTCTCCGCCTTCTGGCGGCGGCTGGCCGCACCGTCGATGAAGGTCCGGCCCGTGTAGCGGTTGCGGATCAGGCCCTCGACCGAGGGAATCGCCAGGCGATAGGCCATGGCGTCGGCAGCCGCCTTGCTGGTGTCGGGCACCGGCACGACCACGGTGTCGGCGTCGATCGTCACGGTTTCCAACCGCGCCAGTTCCTCGCCGAGCCGCTTCCGCGACAGGTAGACGCTCCGCTCGTCCATCGTGCTGGCGACGTTGGCGAAGTAGATCCACTCGAAGAAGCAGCGGGCCCGGCTCGGCGACGGGGCGAACCGCTCAATGCGGACGTCGCCGCCCTCCACGACCAGCGCCGTGCCCGGCTCGAGCGACCGGATCGACTCGGCGGGAAAGCCAAGGTTGAGCAGGGCCACGCTCTCGCTGGAGGCGGCCACGAGCGGCCCCAGCCGGGCGTACTCCAGCGGCCTGATGCCCAGCGGATCACGGGCCACGATCAGCCGGCCACAGGCATCGAGGATCGCCAGATTCCAGGCGCCGTCGAAGCGGCGGGCGATCCCAGCCAGCAGTTCCGCTGCGGTCGGCTCGGCCTCGCCGGAGAGCTCGCGGCCGATGGCGTGGAGAATCACCTCGGTGTCGTTGTCGCGGGCCAGGTGGGCGTCGTCGGTGGCCAGGATTTCGGCCCGCAGCTCCGGGTAGTTGGCCAGTTGCCCGTTGAAGCCGAAGGCGAACCACTTTCGTTTCTTGATGTGCGGCCGCTCCAGCGGCTGGGCATAGGCACGGTCTTCGGCGCCGCACGTGGCATAGCGGACGTGGCCGATCGCCGCCCGCCCCACGTGCTGCTCCATCAGACTCTCGTACTTGCCGCGATGGCTCATCCGAAAGACCTCGCTCACCCCGCCCACTTCCTTGTGGGTGGCGAGGAGCTGGCTGCGGGTCGGACTCCAGGCCGTCATGCCGGCCGACAACTGCCCCCGGTTCTGGATGTCGAGCAGCATCCGGGGGATCAGTCGCGATGCCTCCTCCTGTCCCCGCGCGGGGCAGAGGGGGCTCGTCTCGGGGCCCGGCAGGTGATAGATGGCCGCCAGACCGCACTCGTGACGCAGGTCGCTCATCGCAGGTTTCGCCGTTGCCCCGACCGCCGGAAGGGCGGAATCCGCGGGCACGTCGCCGAGTGTATCGCCGCTCCGCGAGGCTGGATACCATGATGACGCTTTCGCGCCTTCCGGAGGTTCCCGGCTCCCGCCGATGAGCGACCAGATCCGCCAGCAGATCGCAACCACCGCCGACCTGATCGTCGTCAAGGTGGGCTCCCGCGTGCTCACCGGCGCCGACGGCCTGCTCGACGCCGCCCGCATCGAAGCGCTCGGCCGCCAGATCGACGCCGTCTGCCGATCCGGCCGGCACGTGGTGCTCGTCAGTTCGGGCGCGGTCGCGGCGGGCATGGGCCGGCTCGGCCTGCCCCGCCGACCCACCGAACTCGCCCATCTCCAGGCCGTGGCCGCCGTCGGACAGAGTTGCCTGATCGAGGCCTGGGAGCGGTCGCTTCGCGGCCACGGCCGGCACGTCGCCCAGGTGCTGCTGGTCGCCGACGACCTGCAGGATCGGGCCCGCTACCTGAACATTCGCAACACGCTGCGGGCGCTCCTCGACCACGCCGCCGTGCCAGTGATCAACGAGAACGACACGGTCAGCGTCGAGGAACTGCGGACAAGCTTCGGCGACAACGATCGCCTGGCGGCCCTGGTGGCGACGCTCCTGGGTACACCCCTGCTCGTGCTGCTCTCCGACGTGGCCGGACTCTTCGACCGGCATCCCGAGGAGCCCGGTGCCGCCGTGCTCGCCCACGTGCCCCGCATCGACGCGGCGATCGAGAGCCTGGCCCGCGATCGGCCCGGCGGCCTCTCGAAGGGGGGCATGGCCAGCAAGCTCGCCGCCGCCCGGATCGTCACCGAGGCCGGTGGCCACTGCATCATCGCCGCCGGCCGCGAGGACGACGTCCTCGAGCGGATCGGCCGCGGCGAGGCGATCGGCACGCTGTTCACCGGCCGCGGCGAGGCGATGCCGGCCTGGAAGCGATGGCTGGGCTGGTCAGCCGACGCCCGCGGCACGATCGACGTCGACGCCGGCGCTCGCGAGGCGATCGTGGCCGGAGGCCGGAGCCTGCTGGCCGCCGGGATCGCCGGACTCGAGGGGCGGTTCGCGGCGGGCGACGTCGTGGCCCTGCGGTGCGGCGGCGGGGCCGCCTTCGCCCGCGGGCTGGTCAATTATCCGGCCGAGGAACTGACGCGGATCGCGGGCTTGCGAACGGAGCGGATCGCCGAGGTGCTCGGCTACTGCCCCTACGAGGAAGTGATCCACCGCGACAACCTGGCCGTCATCAGCCGGGACTGAGCCCGCGGGAACGACCATGGCGTCCGAACTCGTCGTGATGCTGGCACTGGTGCTGGTCAACGGGCTCTTCTCGGGCGCCGAGATGGCCATCGTGGCCAGCCGACGGGGCCGGCTGCGGGCGCTGGCCAACAAGGGTGACGCGGCCGCCCTGGCGGCGCTCAAACTGGCATCCAATCCCGACCGTTTCCTGCCCACCGTGCAGATCGGCGTGACCGTCGTGGGGGCGCTGGCCGCCGCCTACGGCGGCGAGCGGATGACCGATCCGCTGGCCGCGTGGATCGCGCGGGCGGTTCCCCCCCTGGCCCCGTTCGCCGGCAGCATCGCGCTGGCCGCCTTCGTGATGGCCTTCTCGTTCGTCACGCTCGTGCTCGGCGAACTGGTGCCCAAGCGGCTCGCACTCCGCAACGCCGAGGCCTGCGCCCGACTGGCCGCGCCCTTCATCCAGCTCGTCGCCCGGCTGGCGACCCCGTTGGTCTGGGGGCTCAACCTCGGCACCTCCGCGGTGATGTGGCTGGTGGGCGCGCGGGGCAGACAGCAGCCGGCGGTCTCCGTCGACGACATCGAGCAGCTGCTCGAAGCAGGCCGGGCCGAGGGGGTGCTCGAGGCCGTGGAGCATGCCGTGGCCGCCGAGGCGCTGCGGCTCGGGGAGCGGACGGTGCGGGACGTGATGCGGCCGCGGATCGACATCGACGCCCTCGACGTCGACACCCCCGCCGAGGAGATCCCCGGTGCGATCGCGATGGCCGGCTACTCCCGCCTGCCCGTCTACGAGGGTTCGCTCGACCGCATCCTCGGCTACGTCTCCACCCAGGACGTGCTCCGCACCTCCTGGATGGGCTGGCCGATCGAGCTGCGACGGATGATGCGGCGGGCCGTCTTCGTCCCGGAGACGATGCCCCTCGACCGGCTGCTGGATCTGTTCCGCAAGGAGCGGACGCAGTTCGCGATCGTGCTCGACGAATACGGCGGCACCGACGGGCTGGTGACCCTCGACGACGTGCTCTCGGAACTCGTCGGCGGGATCCACGAGGAGCGGCAGGCCGACGCCGCCAAGGACTTCGTCCAGCGCGCCGACGGCTCCTGGCTCGTGGAGGGCTCGGCCACGGTCGAGGATCTGGCCCGCCGGTTCGAGATCCAGCTGGAGTCGGCGCCCCGCGACTACGCCACCATCTCGGGCCTGGTGCTCGCGGAACTCGAGCGGCTGCCCACGGCGGGCGACCATTTCACCTGGCGTGGCCTGGTGATCGAGGTGCTCGACATGGACGGCCGCCGGATCGACAAGCTGCTCGTTCGACGTGGCTGACGATCATTCCGCCGACGCGGCGTGCGACAGGACGTCTTCAAGAATGAAGGGGCTCGGAAAGGGCTCGTCAAGCTGCTCGAGCAGCCCCCGGTAGCGACCGACGATCTCGGCGATGTCGTCGGCGGTGAGCCGGTCCTCGCGGAGGATCTGGGAGGCGTCGAACACCTCCCGCCAGGCGGCGAACGCCTCCTCGTAGCAGCGCCTCGCCGCCTGCAGGCGGGCGGCCGCGAGCTCCCGGTCGGCCTGCCAGGAAAGCTCGCGGGCCCGCAGCGCGGGCTCGGTCACCTCCGCCTCGCAGGTCGCCCGCCAGAACTCGAAGTTCACGATGCTCCGATAGCGGTCAATGATCTCGGCCGTTTCGCGGGCCTCCACTTCCTCCATCACCAGGTCCCAGGCCCTGTCGCGGAGGTCCGACGGCGCCCCGCGGACCACGTCCTTCCAGGTCACCTCCTGCATCCGCTCCGCCTCGTTGGCCAGCGCCATCTGCGACTCGTCGCGGTTCATGACGGGCACGGCGAGGGCCGCCTCCTGCTCCGGCGTCAGGGCGGCCCGTCGCTCCGCCTGGAGGGCCGCGTACCGGCCCGGCAGGACCGCCTCGAGTTCCTCCGCCAAGCGGTCGGCCCGCGTTCGCTCTGCCTCCTCGAGGCCCAGCCGGATCGGCACCTTCCAGGTGGTGGGAATCTCACGGGCGGCGAACCGGCGCATCTCATCGCCGGCGATCTCCCAGGCCCGCCGCGCCGCGCTGCCGAAGATGCCGTCCTCCTCAAGCGCCCGGGCGTAGTTGATGGCCGACATCATCGGCTCGCTGTGGAAGATCAGGGCCGTGGTTCGCAGCGGCACGCCCGCATCGACCAACTGCTGGGCCTGGCGGTACTTGCTTCGGGAGACGAGCCAGTTGTCGCGCTCCGGCAGGGTCCGCCGGGGGTCGTCCCGCTCGTGGAAGTCGTCATCGGCCACGAACAAATCGCGAAACTGCTTCTTCTCGTCCGACTTCCCGATCTTGTGACCGATGAACCAACCCATCCGGCCCAGCAGTCGGGGCTCGAAGGCGTTGAGCGCGAAGCCCTGGCGGAGAAACTCGATGCCCTTGATCACCCAGGCGTAGCGGTCGCGATAGTCGTCGAACTCGACCGAGGTGTTGTAGGAGAGGTTGTGGGCCTGGAAGTCCCAGACCGAGTAGAAGTTGGGCTGCAGTTTGGTGAGCTGCTCGAGCGTCGCCGAGAGATTGGCCCAGTCCTCCACCTTCTTGTAGTGGTTGGCCCGGTCCCAGAGCAGCGTGACCGCGATGTTCTTGAGCCCGAGCGTGGCGAATCGCATCGTCTCGCCGGTGGGGTCGATCTCGCCGAGGTTGGCCTGCGACAGACCGCGTTCCCGCCGCATCCGGGCCAGGAGCCCGCCGGCGCTCTCCGAGTCGGCCGGCTGGCTCAGCAGCGACAGCGGCACCAACAGGACCACGATCCCGACCAGGAAGAAGAGTGTCTCCCGCCGCAGGCCCAGCCAGACCCGCCGCGTCGCCCGACCGTCCGCTCCTGTCGGCACCGTGTTCACGAGGCCACCTCCCGCGCCCGCAGGCAGAGTGCCCCGGCGATGCAGAACGCCGCCACGAAGGCGAGCGTCTCGGCCGCATGGGCGGCCAGCAGGTCGCCCGGAATGTCGAAGCCGCTGGCCACGAAGTCACTGGTTCCCAGCGCCGAGAGCGACGGAAACAGGCCGGCCGCGACCCGCATCGGGGCCAACAGCACCGTGTCGGTGAGCTTCATGACCTGGACGGCCGGCGTGGGGTCGAGTTCGAGCGTGATGCTCGTCTGCGTCACGATCCGGTAGAGCGACTCGATCGGCCCGCCCCCTGGCGCGATGGTCGAGTCGCCAGTCACCTGGCTGGCGAAGAGCCGGGCGATGAACTCACGAAACTGGCCGATCAGCAGCACCGCCAGCGAGGCGACCAGGGCTACCGGTGTCGAGAGGAACGTGCTGAACATCACCCCCAGCGAGATCACGATCAGCATCGCGAACCAGATGCCAAGGCAGCTCTTGGCGTAGTTGACCGCGAAGGATCCGTCGCCGGCCCGCAGGTAGAAGTCGGCCTGGGCCACGCCGTAGTACTGGGCTGGCTCCAAACACTGCAGCCAGATCTCCAGGCGGCCGTCCGAGACGAAGTCGGTGAACAGGTCGGCCTGCTGGGTGCGGCCATCGGCCAACACCGTGTTCATGGTGCGGGGAATCCAGAACTCGTCGATCGTGTGCTCGCGGGCCACGATCGGAAAGGCCTCGCTGCGGAGCTGCGTGGAGGGATTGCGGACCTGGAGCGTGCCGTGGATGCCCTCGGTGATGGTCCCCTTGTAGGTGCGGAACACGCGGATCGTCATCTCCAGTGGCAGGCCGCCGGAGAAGTCCCGCTCGGAGAGGCCTTCGAAGGTCCAGACGGCGGCCGACGCGGTGCCTCCCTCGATGTACTGCCGGTAGGTCCACTCGGCGCCCACGCTGATCCCCTTCTCGGCCGGCTTGCCCTGGCGGTCGAGGAACACGAGCCGGCCACGAAGCGGACGACGGGCCTCGAGAATGCCCTGGGGGGGGCCCACCTCGAACGCCAGCCCCTCGCCGTCCTGCCGTGCGGTGATCGCGTGGCGATGGCCGCGAAAGGTCTCGGCCCGCCCGCCACCGGCGGCGTCGAGGGAGACGAAGTGGCGATGGCCCCGCTCGGCCGAGGTGCGTCCCTGGAAGCCGGCCGGGTTGCCGTCACCGTCGAGCACCTCGCGCACCGAGGTCTTCAGCAGTTCGTGGGTGTGGGACACGCTGCGCACCACGAACGCCCAGCCGACCAGCCCCATCACGAGCAGCAGCCCCGTGCCGACCAGCGTGAACCCGATGATCCGTCCCAGCACGATCTCGCCGGTGCGGACCGGCTTGGTGGCGACGGTCTGGATCGCCTTCGACTTGATGTCGGCGGGCAGGCTAAAGACCGCAAGGAGCAGCGTCACCGTGCAGACCAGCAGGTTGGTCGCGCCGAGGATGAACCCGAGGTACAGACGGCCGGGATCGACGTTGGCGGGATCGAGGAACCAGCCCGCGAACAGGATCACCACCGCGAACACGGCCAGCGCCACCAAGACGTTCCGCCGCAGCGACTCCTGGACCGCCAGCCTTGCCAGGGCCCAGACGCGACCAGTCGCGATGCCCGCGAAGTCGCCCAGCGCGGTGCGGACGCCGCGATAGACCCGGTCGCCCGCCTCGAGCGGTCCGCTCGCGACCGCCTGCACCAGCCAGGTGGCCGCCGCGGCGAACAACGCCACCAGCGATGCCGCCAAGAGGAACGACAGCAAGGCGGGGCCGATCCAGGCGGAGAACCGCGGGATTTCCTGCTCCAGGACCATGGCCGTCATCCCCGGGGCGCCGCGGACGGTGCGGGCGAGCGGGCGCGGCGGCCGGGCCGCGCTTCGGTGTCCCGCACCACCTCCAGGAACAAATCCTCCAGCGTCGTCGTTGGATGGCCGACCTCGATCTCAGCCCCACCGTAGCGGGCGAGCACGGCCCGCACCTCCTCGCAGGCCTCGGACGACAGGCCGCGGACACGGAACTGCGTCACGCCCGTCACGGTCAGCAGATCCTCGACGCGGCCGAGTTCCTTGAGCTCACCCTGGTGGAGCACCGCGATGCGGTCGCAGACATCCTCCACGTCGGCCAGCAGGTGGGAGCACATGATCACGGTCTTGCCCCGCTGCTTGAGGTCGATGATCAGATCCTTCATCTCGCGGGTGCCGATCGGGTCGAGGCCGCTGGTGGGCTCGTCGAGGAGCACAAGCTCGGGATCATTGATGAGCGCCTGGGCCACGCCGATTCGTCTGGTCATGCCCTTGGAGTACTCGCGGAGCTGCCGCCTCCGATCGCGGGTCAGCCCCACCATCTCGATGAGCGCGGCGGCGCGGCGGGCCCGCTCCTCAGCCGGTATGCCGAACAACCGGCCGTAGAAGTCGAGGGTTTCCTCAGCATCCAAAAACTTGTAGAGATACGACTCTTCCGGGAGGTAGCCGATCCGGTCGTTCTTGGCGACGTCGGTGGCGGGATGCCCGAACACGCGGGCCTCTCCCGACGTCGGGAAGATCAACCCGAGAAGCAGTTTCAGCGTGGTCGTCTTGCCCGAGCCATTGGGGCCCAACAGACCGAAGATCTCGCCACGGCGGATCTCGAGGTCGAGCGGCTTGAGGGCCGCCTTCTTGCTGCGACCCCAGAAGTCGCGATAGACCTTCGAGAGGTTGCGGGCCTCGATCACCACGTCGCCGACGGGGAGCGGAGCGGCGCTGGACATGACGGGACTCCGGACGCGGGGAACCACACGGCGGTGCGAACCCCGTCGTTTGTATCGCATGCCCCGCCGGCGCGTAGGCCCTCGGCGGTTTCACCAGCCAGCCGCGGGCCACGGCAGGACCACACCAGGGCCAAAGACCCGCTTGACAGTTCGGCGGGGAAGAATATGCTTTCGGCCGTTGAGACTGTGTCTCATTTTCATCGTGCTCTGAGTTTCGCTGTTCCGTGCTCTCGAAATCATCGATGCCCGCCGCCGTTTCCACTCCACCGCCGGGATGCCGGCCTGCTGGGTCCGTGCGACGGGGCTTCACGCTCGTCGAGCTCCTCGTGGTGATCGCGATCGTCGCCACGCTCATCGGCCTGTTGATTCCGGCCGTCCAGTCGGCCCGGGAGTCGGCCCGGCGGTCGGCCTGCATGAACAATCTCCGCCAACTCGCGATCGCCAACCTCGCCTATGAGAGCGCCTACCGGGCCTTCCCCCCCAGTCTCGTCTGGGCCGGCGCAAGCACGACCGACGACTCGGCCAATGCCGTCTGGTCCGCCCAGGCCCGGATGATGCCCTTTCTCGAGGAACTCGCCATCGGAGCGGAGATTCAACGGCAGCTCGCCGTGCCCTACAGCCGTGCAGCGCTCACCAATGGCACGGTGATCGCGGGCATCCGGATTCCCGCGCTCCTGTGCCCCTCCGAGCCGACCACGCAGGTGCGGATGAAG
>VGYP01000039.1 GCA_016872955.1 Planctomycetota bacterium | reverse complement strand
TTGTGATCGTGGCTGCGTCTGTAATTCATCGTGGGCCGGCGGAGTCGGCCGAGGTCAGCCAGACCAAGCGGTCCGGCTCCAGCGCTGGTGATCGTCATCGCACGGGGGGACGTGACACGGAGGCCTGGATCATCGGCTTCGAGGGCACCAAGGGATTCGTGATGGGCAAGCCGACCATCGGCATGCTCGAGCCCGCCTACTCACGAGAGCCCGGCGCCGAGGACGAGGCGGAGGATCGCATCGTGGCGGGGGAAGGCTATGTGGTCGGCGAAGTGGAACTCGTCGTCGACACGTTCCTGAGTTCTGTGCAAGTCAAGTTCAACGCCTCAAGGACGGCGCGATCGATCCCTCGGACAGCTACCACAGCGGGTGGATCGGCAAACGCAAGAACAAGCGGACCACCACGCTACCCGGTGCGGGGCAGAAGATCGTGGGCATCGACGGCACGGCCGACGAGGCCGTCTGTTCCATCGGGCCTCTGGTGGTGCCGCATGAGCCAGCCGCCGTCTTGCCGTGACGCGCTCGAGCGTGTGGCCACGCCGCCGGCGAGGTCGAGGTCAAGCTCTCGGTGCGGGCCGCCCTCGTCGTCGAGATAGGTCCGCGAGAACCGCTTCGTGGCGTCCCAGGTGTTGGCCTTCTTGAGGGTGGCGTTGCCGTCCCGGAAGGAGACGTGGAACTGCAGTGCGGAAGCATCGTCGCTGACGAACATCTGGCAGCGAAATCCGTCCAGCTTCCAGGGCACGAAACCCGCCTCGTGCATCTCGACGGCGTAGCCCTCGCCCCGCATCAGCTACACGATCTCGTCCGCCGAGATCGACTCGACCAGGCCTTCGGCCCCGCGGACGGCCGCGGCCGGCGCCGTCAGGCCGGCGGCCACGAGGAGCAGGGCCGCGGCGCAGGGGATCGGTCGTCTGGTCCGGTCAATCATCGGGAACCTCGTCGTGGCCGGTGGAGTCGATCGAGCCGGGATAGTACGCCCGCTGCCGGTGCCGGTTCCACCGACCGTTCGGTCCCGTGCTGCGGCACCGCCCGCCGCCGTGGAGCAGCTCCAGGTCAGCCGTCCCGCCGACCGCACCATGAAGCGACTGGTCGTCCCCGAGCACGTCAACCGCAACACGCGTCGCGTTCACGCGATCGGGCCGGAGAAGACCGGAGCGGCGTTGTTACGGGTGGCGTGCGATCTGCGGGGGCTGGCCGATCTGTCGGGCTGCGACGTCCTCGACGTCGGCTGCGGCGTCCGATTCGCACAGACGATCCTCAACTGCGACGTGCCGATCCGCTCCTACGCGGGTGTCGACGTCGACGAGCTGCTGATCCGGTTCTTGCAGTCGGAAGTCGATGACCCACGGTTCACGTTCGCCTACTGGGACGTCCACAATCCGCTCTACAACCCGCGCGGACCCCGCATGACGCGGGAATCGATGCTCCCCGTCGCGGGTGAGTTCGACGTGAGCTGGCTGTTCTCGGTGTTCACGCACCTGCCACCCGACGACGCCGAGGTGTTGTGCTTGTTCCTCCGCCGCCATGCCTGCCGAGGCGGCCGGCGGCTGTTCTTGGCCTTCCTCGATCCGACGGTCGCGACCTTCGTGGAGAAGTCGTCCGAGAACCCAGGTCTGCACTCGACCTATCACGAAGGCTTCCTGCGGTCGCTCGTCGAGCGGAACGGCTGGCGGGTGCTCGCGGTGCATGACAAGGATCCGGCGACGAAGTTCATCCAGCACCACTTCGTGTGTGGGACGGCCTAGCCGGACGGCCTGGGCGAACGGCCCGCCACGCCTGCCGGCCCGGGGCAGGGCCGGGACGTCTGCGGTCGCTGGATTTGGGCTGGTCGCGGCCGTGAAGAAAGGCCGAAGATGCGGGTTCCTTCCCGAAGCCGACCCGACGCCATGCCCCCCGGACAGCCCCGGACCCGCCTCGAAGCCGCCCACCTCTGGGCCGACCTCGCCAGCAAGGTGCTCGGCGGGCTGGCGGTCGTCGTGGCCGCCTGGTGGACCTACGCCAACTTCACCGTCGAACGGACCCACGACCCGGCCATGGAGGTGAGCGTAGCGCCGACCGTGCATCCCCTCGGCGACGACCAGATGCTACTCAACGTCGACGTCTTCATGCGGAACGTCGGCAAGGTGGCGATCGTGCCGCGGTTCGCGGCTGCCGAGGAGGACCGCGACGTGGGGCTCGAGATCTCGATCGTGGAGATCGAGCCCATGCAGCGGGAGCGCGAGCGGGGCGGCCCCGACATGGCCTGGTTCGACTGGACGGCCGGCGACGGCGGCCCCCGATCGCTGCTCCAGAAGCGGAACCTGCTCGCCTCCAACGAGGACTTCCGCAACGGCCGCTACCAGCTCAATCCAGGCGTCAAGGTCCGCGAGCCGTTCGCCTGCATCGTGGCCCGCGACCGACTCTATGCGATCCGCGCCCGCTTCTGGACCGACGAAGGCTCGGTCGCCGACCTGGCCTACGTCGATACCTTCGTGGGCCGGGAGTGACCGCGAGAACAGGGGCTCGTGCACGGGAAATCCGCCCCGGCCGGGTGGCTGGGCCACCACACCGTGGGAAAATGCCGTTGACGGCGGTATGCTCCGCGTCCATTTTTCGGCCCCTCCGCCTTCCGGTGCCGCGAGGAGACCGCTTCATGAGGATCGTGACGCTCGTCTTCCTGCTGGCCAGCCTGGTGGGCCGCTGCGCGCTGGCCGACGCCAAGTACCCGCTGCCGTGGGTGGCCGGCGTCACGAGAGACAGCGTGCACGTCGGCCTCGCGGTGACGACCACGACGAATGCGACCGTCGAGTTCGGCACGTCCCCCACCTTCGGCATGACGGCGATGACCGAGAACCACCAGGCCACCGACGTGGTCGACTCCTCCGTCCACAACGTCAAGCTCACCGGCCTGCAGCTCAACACGCAGTACCACGACCGCGTCACGCAGAACGTGCGCGTAACGAGCAGTTACTCGTTCTGGACCGCGCTGCAACCCGGCACGCGGGTCCGCTGGGGCTTCGGTGCCGACTCCCGGGCCGGCGGCAACACTGTGCACAACACATGGCCGGTCTGATGGCCTTGCATGCACCGCGCATGATGGTCTGCGGCGGCGAGATCGCCCACTACGGGTGGTCGCGTGACAACTGGATCGCCGAATGGTTCCAGCCCAAACAGGCCGCCCTCAACGCCACCACGCCATGGGTCACTCGCTCGGCAATCACGAGACCTGGCGGGCCGTCACCCAGGCCTTCACGCAGTCGCCCACGGGCGACCCCGACTACGTTTCCTTCGACTACGGTGACGCCCACATCCTCGTGCTCAACAGCGTCACGACCCACGGCCGGGGCAGTGCCCACGAGAACTTCGCGGTCGCCGATCTCGCCGCCCCACCCAGGCCTGGAAAATCGTGGTCACCCACTATCCACCCTCCGTGTATCGGGGTGGTTGGGGGCTCTTGGGCGATCTCGACAATCGGGCCATGGCCGAGGAACTGTTCGAACCCGCTGGCGTCGACATCGTGCTCTCGGGTGACGCCCACTTCTACTGGCACCTGCAGAAGAACGGCGTTCGTCACATGGTGCTGGGTTCGTTCGGCTCGAGTCTGTATGACGTCACGACCGGTCCGAAGGTGGTCTACTCCGAGAAGACCTACAACTTCGGCATGATCGACATGACGCCGACGAGTCTCATGCTCAAGGCCTACCGTTCCGGCAACTCGCCCATCGAGACCGTGGCCCTGACGAACCCGGTGCCCGAGCCCTCGATCCCGCCGCGCCGGCTGCACTGGCACGGTGGTTGTGGGTCCGGCGACGCCGCGGGTAGCCGCCGGCCGCCACGGTGACCGCGACCGCGATCCTAGTCATGACCGCCCGTCAGCTCTCGATGTTCGGCGACGACGGCGACACGCCGCGGCGCGGCCGGTCCGCGACCCGGACGGTCGAGCCTGCCGCGTGTGACGGGGCGACGCGGTCACTCGCCGCGCGGCTGCCGGCGTCGATTCGCCTCGGCACGTCCAGCTGGTCGTTTCCCGGCTGGACGGGCCTCGTCTACGCGGCTTGCGACGGTCGGCCCGAGAGCGAGCAGCGACTCGCCCGCCTCGGGCTCGCGGCCTACGCGGCCCACCCGCTGCTGCGGACGGTGAGCCTCGATCGCACGTTCTACACGCCGCTTCCCGCCGCCGAGTTCGCCCACTATGCGGCCCAGGTGTCCGACGACTTCCGGTTCGTTGTCAAGGCGCCGGCCGCCTTCACCGACCCGGTCGTCCGCCGGCCGGGCTCGGGCCTGGCCGACCACGACAACGCCTCCTTCCTCGACGCGATGGCGGCGCGGCGGCTGTTCGTCGAGCCGGCCTGCGCGGGCCTGGGCGGGAAGGCCGGGCCGCTGGTGTTCCAGTTTCCGCCGCTGGGCCGCCGCCTGACCGCCGACGTGCGGCGCACGGCCGGCCGGATCGCGGACTTTCTCGCGGCGTTGCCGCCGGCTGGCGGTGCCGGGCCGACCTACGCGGTGGAGGTGCGGGATCCAGAGTTGGCCTGCGCTGAGTTTGCCGCCGCGATCCACGCCGCGGGCGGCGTGCCCTGCCTGGCGGTCCACGCCCGCATGCCGCCGGTGGCGGAGCAGGCGTCCGCCTGGGCCGCGGCCCAGGAGGGAAGCGGGCGGCCGCTGGTGGTCCGCTGGAACCTCCACGCGGGTCGGCGCTACGAGCAGGCGCGGGCCAACTACTTCCCGTTCGATCGCCTCGTGGAGGAAGACATGCCGAGCCGCGTGGCGCTGGCCACGCTGGCCCGGCGGGTGGCGGCCGCCGGTGGCGAGGTGTTCGTCACAATCAACAACAAAGCGGAGGGTTCGGCCCCGCTGTCGGTGCTCATGCTGGCGCGGGAGATCGCGGCCCGCGGACCATGAGACTGCAGACGAAGCCCGCCGCCAGCAGGCCCGCCAGCACCATCATCGTCTGGTCGTAGGCCTCCGCCGCCGGCACGCCCGCCTTGACCTGCGACTCGTTGAGGTAGTTGACGAGCACCGGGCCGAGCACGCCGGCCACGCTCCAGGCGGTGAGCAACCGGCCGTGGATCGCCCCCACGTTGCCGACCCCGAACAGGTCGGCAAGGTAGGCCGGGATCGCCGCGAAGCCGCCGCCGTACATGGTCATGATCCCGCACGAGGCCGCGCAGAAAAGCGGCACATTTCCCGCCCGGCCGATGGCTGGCAGGCTGGCGTAGAGCACGAGCCCCGCCAGGAAGAAGATCCCATAAGTGACGCGGCGGCCGATGACGTCGGAGAGGGCCGACCAGAAGAAGCGTCCCAGCACGTTGAACAGGCTGAGCAGTCCTGTGAACCAGGCGCCCACTGCGGCCACCCGCTGCCGCTGATCGGCGTCGAGCGCGTCCAGCGTGGCCGGCACGCCGATCAGACGGCCGCCGAAGATCTCCTGCAGGATCGGCGACGCCATCCCGATCACGCCGATCCCCGCCGACACGTTGAACAGCAGCACCAGCCAGAGCAGCCAGAAGGGTCGCGTGCGGCAGGCCTCCGCCGCGGTCAGCGACGGCGGGAGCACGGGCGGAGCGACGGTCGCGGTGCGGCCCGTGGTCGGCGGCGTCCAGCCGGCGGGCGGCACGCGGTAGACGAAGGCGCCGACCATCATCACCACGAAGGAGATGGCGGCCAGGACGAGGAAGGTCTGCCAGACGCCCACCGACGTCGATGTGGCGAAGTGCCGCATCAGGCGGTCGGCCAGCGGCGACCCCACGAGAGCGCCGCCACCGAAGCCCATGATCGCCATACCCGTGGCCAGTCCGCGGCGGTCGGGAAACCACCGCACGAGCGTCGACACCGGCGAGATGTAGCCGAGCCCCAGGCCGATGCCGCCGATCACGCCGGCGCCCAGCCAGAACAGCCAGAGCTGATGCCAGTACACGCCACCGGCCGCGATCACGAGCCCGCCGCACCACAGGCAGGCGGCGGCGACGGCGGCCTTCCGCGGGCCGGCCCGCTCGAGCCAGGTGCCGAAGACCGCGGCACTCGACCCGAGGAACACGAAGAACAGCGTATAGACCCAGCCCAGCAGCGGCTTGTCCCAGTCGCAGGTCGTGGTGGTGAGCTTCACGAGGAGGCTCGTCTCGGCGGGGCAGGTGACCGGGGTGGTGATGCCGATCGCCCGGGCGAGGGGCAGCCAGAACACGGAAAACCCGTAGGCCATCCCGATGCAGAGATGGACGCAGAGGGCGGCCGGGGGCACGAGCCAGCGGTTGTAGCCCGGGCGGGCCACGGTCCGGCGTTTGTCCAGCCAGCCCGGTCGCGGTCCGGTCGGGCTGTTGCGACCGGCCAGTTCCTGCGGTTTTTCCCCGGAGACGACGGGCATATCCTCTCCTCGGCAGGTGCAATCGTGAGCGATCGTTCCCCGCGTGATGGGTCGGCCTGGATGGCGAGATGGCTCGTGGCCGCCGGCCTGTACAACCTCGTCTGGGGGGCCGTCACTGTACTGCATCCCCGTTGGCTCTTCGACCTGACGGGCATGGAGCAACCCAACTACCCGTTCATCTGGCAGTGCGTCGGCATGATCGTCGGCGTCTACGGGATCGGCTACCTGATCGCGGCGGGCGATCCGCTGCGGCATTGGCCGATCGTGCTGGTGGGCTTCCTGGGCAAGGTGTTCGGGCCGCTGGGCTACCTGATCGGTGTGCTCCAGGGAGACGTGCCGCCCGCGTTCGGTGTGACGTTGCCCACCAACGACCTCGTCTGGTGGATGCCGTTCGCCTTGATGCTGGTGCAGGCGGCCCGCGTCCACGGCGGTGCGAGGCGGTGGCTGGCCCGCGGCAAAGGCGCGTGCCGGCGTTCCTCCGCCCACCGCTGACCGCTCGTCGCGCGTGCCTCACGGTGGCGTTCAGGCGGTCTCGCTGTTCGGCGTCCGGATGAAGCCGACGGCGAAGCAGATCGCCATCACCGCCCAAAACGAGATGGATTCCGGTCGGCGCGGGTCGTGGAAGTCGAGCAGGTGCGGCACGTGCGGGATGCCGCTGGCATGCCCCGCGTGATCGACGCCCTGGTGCCCATCCGGCGGCCGCTGCATCGCCCCGGCAGTCAGCGGCCAGTGGTGGTCGAGCCAGCCCTCGTAGCGATCGACGCCCTTGCGGCGGCTCACTTCCAGGTCATCAAACGTCTGCGACCAGCCGCCGAGGCGCTCGGCGAACCAGGCGTTTCGCTCGGCGGACCAGTCGCCGTTCAGGCCCCAGTCGGCCAGCAGCTTAAGGCCGATCACGATCACCAGCAGGTAGGCCGAGACCTCGAACCGCGGGAACCGCTCCAGGAGGCGGACGAAGATCGCCGCCGCGAATCGCATCAGCACCACGCCCAGGATTCCGCCGGTGATCACCACCCAGAGCTTCTCCTCGCGGCTCCCCGCCAGGGCCATCGCCGCCAGGATCGAGTCGACGGCGAAGGCCACGTCGGTCAGCTCGATCACGGCCACGGTGCCCCAGAACGACGGGCTGCGTCGCCTGGCCGCCACCAGGCCAAGCCGCCGCGCCGGCTCGGGGGCCGCACCGCCCGTGTCGACGTCGACGAGCACGGGCTGACCCGATGCGTCGAGCACCAGCTTGCCGTCCTCCTCCGGCGACTCGAAGAACAGGTGCTTGACGGCGATGAAGATCAGGTAGGCGCCGCCCAGGAACTTCACGATCGTCCAGCGGAGCAGGAAGCTTGCGGTGGCGATCGCGAGCACGCGGAACACGAAGGCCCCGATCAGCCCGTAGGAGAGCGCGCGCGGCCGCTGCTCCGGCGGCAGCCGCTTGGCCAGCAGCCCGAGCACGAGTGCGTTGTCGATCGAGAGCACGCCCTCGAGAAGCACCAGCAGGCCGATGATCGCGAGGTCACCCCACTCGAACTGCTGGCCGAGGAATGCGAGTGGCAGCAGGGCGAAGGGCAGGCAGATCATCCGTGACTCGCGGCGAGGGAGGCGGGGAGACAGCGGCCGCCTGGATGTCCTCGACGTGGTGGCCGTCGGCAATATGGTAGCCGCGAGGCCGGCGGCTGCAGCCGTCGCCCCGTCGGCTGACCGCAAAACGCCACCGAGGCCCCGGCCGACGGCGGACTCGGCCCCGTCGCTGCCCGCTTCGCATGCTCTTCCGCCCACCCCGCTGCCGGTGAGTTGGGGTGGGACGGCGGGCGCGGAAAACACCGCATCGGCCCGCCATCGCCGCGGCGACGGCCGGCTATTGAGGTCGGCGGCCCGCAGCCGGGCGACGACAACATCGTCTATCGCCTCGTGCATCGCCTCCTGTCCGGCGACGACGGCCGTCCCATCCCGCCGGCCGACATCGCCTCGCCCGGGCCCGACTCGGCCAACTTCCCCAACAGCCCCTTCACGCTGCCCAAGGGGCGTTCCTACGTCGAGACGATTCCGTGTGCCTGCTCTTCGAGTGGAACGTCGGCTACGACGGCACCGGGGGCGACTACATTCCCGACGACCTGAGCAGCCCCTACCTGGGGGTCTCCTGGGCGCAGCAGAAGCAGCTCACCGACACGATCGCGGTCTTCTCTCAGGGCTTCTTCAACAACGCCAACACGCCCTACTTCCCGGCCGATCTCGTCAGCGGCTTCGGCGGCCAGTGGAATCTCTCGCAGCGGCTGGCGGTGTTCGGCAGCTACAACTGGCCGCTCGACGACATCGGCAGCCCCTCCGGCGGCTTCGCCGGTTTTGCGTTCGCCTACTGACCGGCCGCCGCGCGGCGACTGGCGGCGGTATCCTGGCGACTGTCGAGTTCGTTCCTTCGGAGCCTTGTTATGCGTCGTGCCATCCTCGTCGCCTCGTGTCTCGTGATCCTGCCGCTCGTCGCGGTCGCCGACCAGACCGCGGTGACCACCTCCGAGTGGAACGGTCACCGGCAGCAGTCCTTCAAGGTGGGCGGGCGGTCGGCGCTGGTCGTGGTGCCAGGTGAGCCTGCGCCTGGCAAACCCTGGATCTGGCGGACCGAGTTCTTCGGCGTCGACCCGCAAGCCGACGTGGCGCTCTTGGCCAAGGGGTTCCACGTGGCCTACGTCGACGTGGGCGGCCTGTTCGGCGCGCCCGTCGCGCTCGACGCGATGGATGCCTTCTACGAGCAGGTGCGAACCACCTACGGTCTCGCCGAGCGGGTCGTGCTCGAAGGCTTCAGCCGCGGCGGCCTGTACGCGATGAACTGGGCCGCGCGTCATCCCGACCGGGTGGCCTGCATCTACCTCGACGCTCCGGTCTGCGACTTCAAGAGCTGGCCGGGCGGGGGCGGCCGGTCGCGGTTCGCCGGCCGCGAGTGGAGGCAGCTGCTGCAGGCCTACGGCTTCAGCGATGAACAGGCCCGTGCCCATCCCTACAATCCGGTCGACAACCTCGAGCCGCTCGCCAAGGCCACGATCCCGATCCTGGCGGTGGTCGGCGATCGCCACGACTGGATCGTGCCGATCGAGGAGAACGCGCTCAAGGTGGAGGAGCGCTACACGGCGCTCGGTGGCACGATCGAGGTGATCGCGAAGCCGGGAGCCGGCCACCGTCCGCACAGCCTGCCCGATCCAACGCCGATCGTCGACTTCGTGCTGCGGCACACCGGCCAGGCACCGCCGCCGGCCGCGGCCCCGTAGGACCCGGCGCGGCGGCGGAGGGCCCTGACTCCGCCGCTATTTGTCGCCCTGCTTGATCACCGGCCAGTCGTCGGTGCGGAACGTGGAGGCGGGGATGCCGTCCTTGTTCCAGAGGTTGACGACCGGATAGTTGGCCCAGCCAAAGCGGACCGCCTTCGGGGCGGCCACCTGGTCGCTCGTCACCACCACCGTAGTCCCCTCGATCACGGCCTTGCCGGGGTGGAACTTCTTGTCGTCGCCGGCGACGGTGAAGCCCTTCAGGTCGCCGCCCCGGACCTCGAGCCCGCCGCCCACGTTTTTGAAGGAGACCACGGCCCGGCCGCCGTCGAAGGCCGCCTTCTCGTATTCGGGGCCGGCCGGCACCACCTTCTCGCCGTAGGCCCAGGCCCGCGCCGCCCGCGCCAGCCGCTCGCCCACCGGCTGCTTCTGCTGCGGGTGGATGTCGCGCTCGTCGCCCACGTCGGTGATCGAGACGGTGTCGACGCCGGGCAGGTTGCCCGCCACCCACTGCATCGACTCCCGCACCACGGCCCACTCCTGGTCGACCGGGGCGTTGACGATCGGCGTGAAGGGGGCGAGCTCGACGATGAAGAAGGGCAGGTCGGGCTGGCCAAAGGTCTCCCGCCAGCTCTTCACCACGTTGGCCAGCACGTGACGGTAGTGGTAGGGACGATCGGCGTTCGACTCGCCCTGGTACCAGATCGCCCCCTTGACGCCGAATCCGGTCAGCGGGGCGATCATCTTGTTGTAGAGGTCGTGGCGGCCCTGGGGCGTCCGCATCCCCTCCAGCTCGGGCGCGGCGGCGAACCGCTCGGCACTCATCCAGCGCTCGGCCGTTGTGCCGCCGACGTTGCTGCTGATCAGGCCGACGGGCACGCCGATCGCCTTCTGCAGGTCGCGGCCGAAGTAGTAGCCCACCGCCGAAAAGCGGCGGACCGACTCGGCCTCGGCCAAGGCCCAGGTGCCTCCCACATCGGCCTGCCGCTCGGGGGCGCCGCCGCGGGCGACGGTGAACAGGCGGATGGCGGGGTTGTTGGCCGTCTCGGTCGCCTCCTTGGCACCGGCGCACTGGTGCACCTCCCACTGCATGTTCGACTGCCCGCCGCAGACCCAGACGTCGCCCACCACCACGTTCTTGCGGGCCAGCGTCTGGTCCCCCTGCGAGACGACGAGCTCGCGGCCCTCGACGCTGGCGGCCAGCGGCGCGAGTTCCGCCTTCCAGACATTGCCGGCCGGCGTGGCCGTCACCGTCTGGCCCGCGAACTTCACCGTCACTGCATCGGGCCTGTCGGTGGTGCCGAAGACGGCCACCTTGCGGTCGCGTTGGAGGATGCCGTTGTCGCCGAAGATCGCGTTGAGCTTGACCTCGGCGCGGCAGGTCGAGGCCAAGAGAAGGGCGGCGGCCACGGTCGCGGCCGGACGGAAGCGACGGATCATCGGGCGGGTCTCCGGAAGGGGGAGGTGATGCGAGCGGCCACTGGCCGCTGGTCTGACGGCAGTCTACACGAAGCCACGGCCGACTTCCGCCGCGGCCGGCGGACGGCGACGGGTGTGTCGGCACCCCCCCGTCGAGCGCGGCCGACACCTGACGTGAACGTCCTGGTATCCTCCGGTGATCATGCTTGGCACGGGGATGCGATGACCACGTCTGCCGCTGTCCTCATCCGCTGCGGTCTGGTCGCGAGGTGGGCGGTCGTGGCAACGCTCGTCGTCGCGGTCGCTTCGGCCGCCGAGCCGTTCGCCGCCTGGAAACGGTCGGGCTCGATCCATCTGATCACGACGCCGTCGGGTGCCGACCTGCCGGCCGGCGCGGTCGCGGAGGGCTTTCCGGTTCTCGTGCGGCTGCATGGCGACACGTTCGATTTCGCATCGGCCGCCGCCGACGGCCGCGACCTCCGCTTCGCCACGGCGGCCGGCGAGCCGTTGCCCCACGAGATCGAGTCGTGGGATGCCGCGGCCGGCGAGGCCGTCGTGTGGGTGCGGGTGCCGCGGATCGAGGGCAACGCCGACCAGGAACTCCGCGTCTTCTGGGGCCACGCCGCCGCCCCCGACGCCTCCGACGGCCGGCGGGTGTTCGATGCGGCGGCCGGCCACCTCGGTGTCTGGCACATGGCCGCCACCGTCGCCGACTCGACCGGCGCGCTCGAGTCGCGCGACACGGGCACGGCGGCCGTGCCGGGCGTGATCGGCGGGGCGCGGCGGCTTGCGGGCCGGGGCGTGGCCTGCGGCACCGAGATCACGACGCTGCCGACGGGGGCCGGCCCGCACACGACGCAGGCCTGGCTGCGGCCGGAGCGGACCAACGTGGTCGTGCTCGGCTGGGGCAACGAGGCCGCCCAGGGCAAGGTCGTGATGAACGTCCGCAGCCCGCCGCATGTCTCGATGGACTGCTACTTCTCCGCCGGCAACGTCGAGGGCACACGACCGTTGACGATGGGCGAGTGGGTGCACGTGGTCCACACCTACCGCGAGGGTGATTCGCGGGTCTACGTCGATGGTGTCCTCGACGGGGTCTCGCCCCACGCCGGGCCGCCGCTGAAGATCGCCCGGCCGGCGCGGCTCTGGCTGGGCGGCTGGTACGACCACTACTCCTTCGCGGGCGACCTCGACGAGGTGCGATTGGCGGGCGTCGTCCGCTCGCCCGAATGGATCCGGCTCGAATATGAGAACCAGAAGCCCGCCCAGTCGCTCGTCGGCCACGTCGTCGTCGCCGGGAACGAGCTGGAGGTGTCGCCGGCACGGCTCGACCTCACCGAAGGGGGCCGCGGCACCGTCAAGGCCCGCGCGGGGGGAGCCCGCAAGCTCACCTGGGTGCTGCACCGGGCTGGCCGCACGGAAGTGGTGGCGGTGGATCGGCTCGCGTGCACCGTGCCCGCGGGCCGCGTGACGGGTGAGGAGGCGGCGACGCTCGAACTGCGGGCGGTCTATCCCGACGGCGTCCGCACTCGGCGCGTCGCGGTCGCGGTGGCCGACACGATCCCCGATCCGGAGGTGACGCTCGACGCGGCGGCTGCCTGGGACGGCCGCACGACGATCGTGGTCGTGCCGCGGATCGCCAACCGTCAGGCTCTCGAGGCCGCGGGGGCGGGGGCGGTCGAACTCGACTGGCGGTTTTCGGGGCCGGTCGTGCGCCGGTCGGCTGCCGACGGTGGCGTGGAACTGCGTCGGTCGCTGATGAGCGGGCCGCTGACGGTGTCGCTGACGGCGTCCAACGGCGGCCGGCCCGCCACGGCGCGGGCCACGATCCAGGTGCGCGAGCCGCCCGCCGATCCCTGGCTGCCGCGGCCGCCGCAGGCCGAGGACCATCCCGTCGACGGTCGTTTCTACCCGCGTGACGGCGACGGCCTCGCGACCGTGCCGTGGAGCGGACGGCTCGACCCGCCGGCCGCCGCCGTCGTCCTCCGCGCCTTCGCGTGTGACCGGCAGGTGGCGGCGGCCGAGACGCGGCCCGGCGGCGACGGCCGCTTCGCCCTCTCGGTGCGTCTGCCCGCCGACCTCGTGGCCTATCGGCTCGAGTGCCTCGTCGACGGGCGGGTCGTACACCAGGCAGCCGACGTGCTCTGCGGCGACGTGTGGTTGATCGTGGGGCAGTCCAACGCGGTCGCCACCGACTTCGGGAAGGACGAGCCGCCGCCGCCGTGCGAGTGGGTACGGACCTTCGGCTCCACGGCGGGCGGTCCCACGGCGCGGCTGGAGCGGTGGTGCACGGCCGTGCAGCGGGCGCCCGAAGGAGCGGGCGAGATCGGCTACTGGGGCGTGGAACTCGGCCGGCTGTTGGCGGAGCGTCGTGGCCGGCCGATCTGTATCGTCAACGGGGCGGTGGGGGGCACGCGGATCGACCAGCACCAGCGGAACGACGCCGACCCGACCGACGCCGCCACCATCTATGGTCGGCTGCTCTGGCGGGTGCGGGCGGCGGGCCTCACGCACGGCGTCCGCGGAGTGATCTGGCACCAGGGCGAGAGCGATCAGGGGGCCGACGGGCCGACGGGCGGCTACGGCTGGGAGACCTATCGCACGCTGTTTCACGAGTTGGCGGCCGACTGGCAGGACGATTTTCCCAACCTGCGGCATATGCACATGTTCCAGATCTGGCCGCGGGCCTGCAGCATGGGTCGCGATGGCTCCGACGATCGGTTGCGCGAGGTGCAGCGGACGTTGCCGCGGGATTTTTCGCGGCTCTCGATCATGTCGACGCTCGGCATCCAGCCGCCGGGCGGCTGCCACTATCCGGCAGCGGGGTATGGCGAGTTCGCGCGGCTGCTCGCCCCGCTCATGGAGCGGGACCACGATGGCTGCAGGCAGCCGCAGAGCGTGACGCCGCCCGACCTGGTGCGGGCGAGGTTCGCCTCGCCGGCCCGCGAGGTGATCGAGCTGGAGTTCGACCAGCCGGTGACCTGGCGGCCCGAAGCCGTGGCGGAGTTTTCCGTGGGCGGCCGGCGGGGGCTCGTGCGTTCGGGCAGCGGCGACGGACGATTGGTTTCGCTGCGACTGGCGGAGCCGGCCCCGGCCGCGACGCTCTCCTATATAGATGGAGGCTTCTGGAGCCAGGAGCGGATCCTGCGGGGCACCAACGGGATCGCGGTGCTGAGTTTTTGCGATGTGCCGGTGGCAGCGGCGGCGGACTGACCGGCCTTTTCGCCCGGTGCTCGCCAGCCGTGCAATCAACCGGCTACACGAGCCTCTCCTCCCTCACGCTCAACAACCAGTCGGGCACCGCCGCCTACACGGGTGCGATCGCCAACGGGGCGTGGAACATGTCGCTCGTGAAGGCCGGCGCCGGCACGCAGGCACTCGCCGGCGCGAACACCTACACCGGTCCCACGCTGATCAGCGCAGGCACGCTGCAGCTCGGGGCGGGCGGTGCCGGTGAGTCGCTCTCGCCGTCGAGCGCGATCACCGACAATGCCCGGCTTGCCTTCAATCGCACCAATACCCTCACCCAGGGGATCGATTTTGCATCCGTCATCGCCGGTTCCGGCGACGTGGCGCAGGTCGGGTCGGGCACCACGATCCCCAACGGCGTCAACGCCTATTTCGGCCAGACGGTCGTCGGTGCCGGCACGCTGACGGTCGGCCCGACCGGCTTGATCCTGTTCTCGAGTGGGGTCGGCATCGGGGCGGGCACGTTCGCCTACAACTCCGCGACCCCGACGCGACCGCCTCGGCCGGCACCGGCTACGACACGATGGTGATCAACGGGGCGCTCACGATCGGCAGCGGCTT
>VGYP01000038.1 GCA_016872955.1 Planctomycetota bacterium | reverse complement strand
CCTGTCGCAGGTTCCGCTTGGCCTCATCACGAAGGACGGAGCCGCGGCCCTCATCGCTGCGTCGTTCCCGAGCATCAACGCCGCACAGGTTGCGGCGATTCTGGCGGGCGTCAACGCCGCGGCTCCGGTGGCAGGCGAGCCGCCGCCGCCGCAGCAGGCTGCACCGTCCCCCGCCCGCTCGCTACCCGAGGCACGGGCCATGACCATCTCCATCGACTTCGACCGAACCTTCGCGGCTGACCCGTCACTGTGGGGCGAGTTCGCCCGACAGGCGAAGGCAGACGGCAACACCGTCGTGATGGTGTCCCGCCGCGAGGATACACCCGAGGATCGCCAGACCGTGACCGACACGCTGGGCGACTACGCTGACGCGTTTTCGCAGGTGATGCTCGTCGGTGGCGATACGCTCAAGGACGACGCCGCGAAGGCGGCGGGCATCAACGTCGATGTGTGGGTTGACGACGCACCGCAGACCGTGAAGCGTGGGAGGCGGAAGCGTGGCCGCTAAGTACGACCACATCAACTTCACGCCGCCTGCTGGCGTCCGCGAGGAAGCCCAGAAGGGGCTCGACTGGCGGAAGGAGTTCGGACGCGGCGGCACGGCGGTCGGCATCGCCCGCGCCCGCGACCTGTCCAACGGCACGACGATCAGCCCCGAGACGGCCCGCCGCATGAAGGCGTATTTTGACCGGCACGAGGTGGACAAGAAGGGCAAGGGCTGGAGCCCCGGCGAGGACGGGTTCCCGTCCAACGGTCGCATCGCCTGGGCATTGTGGGGCTCCGATCCTGGTTACGCGTGGAGTCGCAAACTGGTGGAACAGATGAACGCCGCAGACGAGGAGAACCGAAGCATGAACATCGAACGACGCAGCCTCTACGAAGAAGAATCCGGCACGCTGCCGCTGCTCCGCATCGAGAGCCGCAGCAAGGACGACGCCACCGAGCAGCGGTGGATCGTAGGGTACGCCGCCAAGTTCGGCGTCAACTCGCTCGACCTCGGTGACTTCCAAGAGAGGATTCACCCGGAGGCGTTCGGCATCGTCTCGGAGCGGCGTGGCCGCAAGAAGCCGCTGGAGACTCGCGCCCTCTGGAACCACGACGCCAACTTCCCGCTCGCCAGGTATCCCGGCACGCTCACGATGAGCGTGGACGACGTGGGCCTGCGGTACGAGTTCCCGGTGCCTGACACGACCTACGGCCGCGACCTCGCCGCGAACATCGAGGCTGGCATCGTGAAGGGCTCCTCGTTCTCGTTCCAGATCGCCCCCGGCGGCGAGTCGTGGAGCGTCGAGGATGGTCGCAGTGTTCGCACGGTCACGAAGATCGACTCGCTGATCGACGTTGGCCCGGTCACGTTCCCGGCCTACCCCGACGCCGACGCCAAGGTAGCGAAGCGATCCTTCGATGCGTTCCTGCGCTCGCACCGCGAACGGCATCTAATCGCGACCGCCAAGGCATCCGAACTCCGCGAGTACCTCAAGAAGCATGGCCGTTAAGTCAGGCGACCCGTGCCCGCAGTGCAAGGCGGGCAAGTTGCTCGTCGCGTCGTCGCAGCGATCTGGCGACTACCAGACGCGATATCTGCGCTGCGTGCGGTGCGGCTGTACCGATAAGCAGATCGTGTCGGCCACCGAGATACGCCGGAAGGTCTTTTACTGCCCCGCATCCTGAGTCTGCATGGGTGCGGGTGGCGACCCCTAGTGTTGACAGTAGGCGATGCGTCCGCGTCGCCAGAGTCGCACTAGGAGATTTCCGCCGTGGACAAGATCAAGGCACTGCTCGACGAACTGGCCGCTGTCGTCGCCGAGATGGAGACGATGACCGAGGGCGAGGGCGAGGACTCCGCTCCCATGACCGAGGAGCAAGAGGCGTCCCTGCGTTCGCTGGAGCAGCGGGCCGAGAAGCTCCGCGAGCGGATCGAGTTCTTGCAGCGAGTCCAGGCGAAGAACATCGAACTGCGTGCCGTGCTGGAGCGTGCCGCTCCTGCCAAGGCGATCGAAACCCCCGAGACGAAGGAGCCGGAAGTGGAAAACCGTCACTACGCCGTGCCGAAGGACCATGGCACCCTCAAGGCGTTTTCCGGCCCCGACGCCTCGGAGCGTGCTTACCGCGCCGGGATGCACATCAAGGGCTACGTGTTCGGCGATGCCGAGGCCCGTCGGTGGTGCAAGGATCACGGCGTCGAGAGCCGCGTGCAGGCCGGTGGCGTCAACTCGCTCGGCGGCGTTCTCACCAGCCCGGAACTGTCGTCAGAAATCATCAGGCTCGTCGAAGAGTTCGGCGTGTTCCCGCAGTACGCGAAGCGGGTCAACATGAACTCCGACACGCTCGTCTACGCTCGTCGCACTGGCGGCTTGACGGCCCGCCCGGTCGGCGAGAACGTCGAGGTGACGGCAAGCGACGTGACATTCGACAACGTGGAGCTAACCGCGAAGATTTGGGGCGTGGCAAACCGCACCTCTAACTCGCTGCTCGAAGACTCCGTGATTGACCTCGCGGATGCCATGGCCGTCGAGACGGCCCAGGCGTTCAGCGAAGCCTTCGACAACGCGGGCTTTATCGGTGACGGCACGCTCACCTACCACGGAGTGACGGGAGTAGCGGTGAAGGTTCTTCAGGCGGCCTACTCGGCGAGCGTCGTGACTGCGACGAGCAACACGACCTTCGGCGACCTGACGATGAAGAACTTCACCGACCTGCTGGCTCGGCTCCCGCTGTACGCCCGCAACCGGAATGCTCGGTGGTACATTTCCCCGGCTGGCTGGGGTGCCGCGATGCTGCGGCTCGCCATGCTGCCCGGCGGCGCGTCCGGCGCCGGTGGCAACTCCAGCGACAACGTCGCCAGTGGATTCGGCGAGACGTTCCTCGGCTACCCCGTCACGCTGGTGCAGCCGATGCAGTCGGCTCTCACCGGCACGACCGGAACCGTGGCGGCTCTGTTCGGCGATCTGTCGCAGGCCGCGATCTTCGGCGAGCGTCGGGCCATCTCGATCAAGACTGCCAGCGAGCGGTACATCGAGTTCGACCAGACCCTCACCTTCGCGACGACCCGCAACGCGATGATCGTCAACGACCTCGGCTCGACCATCAAGGCTGGCCCTGTCGTGGCCCTCAAGTTCGGCTGATCCTGACCTCTTTCCCCAGGAGTCCCTGACCCAATGAATCACGTTGCTGCTACGAAGAGCGTCAGTTCTGCCGCACTCGCCGTTACGAGCGCACAGACGGCCTCGCTGGAAATCGACACGCTCGGCTTCGAGTACGCCTCGATCGACGTGATCTTCAGCCCATTCACTGCTGCCGTCAATCCGACGACCGCCGCCACGGTGCTGCGAATCGCTCACAGCGACTCGACCGGAACCGCAGCCCAGACGAACGTCACGGGCTTCGTCGGCGGCACCGACTTTACGGTGTCTGCTGGCAGCACTGCGACGAGTGCCCTTGGCTACTCGCACCGATTCGATGTCGACCTCCGTGGCAAGCGGCGGTACGTGACGGTCTACGCCACGCCCGCCTCGACCTGCGGCGTCGTGACCACGGCTCGTCTCGGCAAGGCCGAGGCCGGGCCTGCCGACGCGTCCGCGAAGGGTGTCAGCACGCAGGCCGTCGGCTGATTCGCTTGACAAGGCCAGCACAGTAGACGGCGGGGAAGGCATTCGCCTCCCCGCCGTTTCTGTTTTCTGGAGAAAAAATGCTCATCAAGGTCGGCGACTCGTCCGTGGATATTCGCTGCGAGGCCGTGCTGTCAGGCCCGCGGTTTGGTCCGCTTATCAACGTGTTCGGCTTTATCGAGGCGATGATGCCGCTGCACATTCGCCCGACGCTCGGGCAGGGGGCTTTCTGGTCACAGGTGCTGACGCGGATGCTAGAAAAGTTTGAGCCGACTACGGAATACATCATCACGCTGGACATGGACTCCTTCGTATCCAAGGAGAACATCGAGCATCTCTTTGCGATGGCGATGACGTTCCAGTGCGACGCTCTCGCCCCTCTCCAGACCAAGCGGGAGGACGGCAGACCGATGCTCACGCTGCTCGACACGCTCGACAATCCGCCGGCAGGCGGCACCACACAGGTGTCTCGTGAGTGGTTCAACGAACCAGTTCAGCAAGTCGACACCGCGCACTTCGGCTGCACGATCATCTCGACCGCCGCCCTGCGACGCATGAAGAAACCGTGGTTTTACGAAAAGGCTGATCCGACCGGCAGTTACGGAGACGGCAGAACCGATTCTGACATTGGATTCTGGAGGCAGTTCAAGGAGTCGGGAAACCGGCTCTACATCACGCCGCGCGTCGTAATCGGCCACGGCGAGTACGTCGTCACCTGGCCCAGTGCCGACCTGAGCGGGCCGATCTACCAATACTGCAACGAGTGGCAGGAAACGAGAAAGCCGCCGAAGGCTGCATGGTCAGTGGGTGGAAAATGAAAATACGGATGGCAAAGGCACACGGTTCGTACAAGCTCGGCGAGGTCGTTGACCTCCCCGAGCGGCAGGCCCAGGCGTTGATCGCGTGGGACTACGCCACCGAGGTGCGAGACACGCAGCAGACGTTGATCGAGACGGCGAGCATCGAGCCCGTCACCGAGCGGGCCGAGGTTACGCCCCGAAGGAGGCGAACGTGAGGCGATACCGAAGTCTGCGACGTGCGGCGGTTAGCAGCACGGAGCCGGTCACGCTCGAAGAGGCCAAGGCGCATCTGCGAGTTGACGCCAGCGACTACTGGGACGACGAGATGATCACGTCATACATCATCACGGCACGAGAATGGATCGAGGACTACATCGACCGGACCGTTGTGACGCAGCAACTCGTGATGAAGCTCGACTCGTTTCCAGAAGAGATCGAACTTCCTCGTCCTCCGGTCGTTACATCTGGCACGGCGACTGCCGTGGCGGTGACGTACACGACCAACGAGTCCGGGGCAACCGCTACGCTCTCGACGTCTTCATATCGCATCGACCGAGACTCTATTCCGGCTGTGCTTCGCACGAACTATGCCGGATCGTGGCCGAGTCACATCATCGACCAGAACTCGGTCACGGTCACGTGGTGGGCAGGCTACGGCTCCGCGCCGCCGCAGCGAGTCAAGACGGCAATCCTAATGTGCGTTCACGAACTCTACGAAAAGCGCGGTGATGCACAAATGCCAGACGCCGCCAAGCGGTTGCTCGATACCGTTTCGTGGGGGTCATACACATGAGCGACGGAAACCGCGTCAATGTCGACGTTCTCTGTCACGACACAAGCCGTCCGAGCGGCCTCAAGGTGCTTTCGCTAACAAACAGTTTCGACGCCGACGAATACTCTAGCATCGCATTTTTGCAGCGTACCGCTGGCACCGCAGCCGTCAGCATTGATGTCAATACCGATTTTGAATATCGCAGGGCCGACGGGTCGATTCCCATTTTTGAAGGAGTCGGCGCTTTGATATTTCGCTGGAGCGGCGAACAATCGCGTGCCGTGTCAGGAATAGAGTCGTATTCGTTGAGTTCCAAGAATAATGGCGTGTCGTTTGCTTCTGATTGGCAAGGAACGACTCTCGACTTATCCGAGTGCGCAGACACCGGAACGTACACGATCATCGCATTCGGGGCGGGATAAGTATGGCAACGAACGGCAGCATCAACGTTTCCGCGTTGTTCCACGATACGGACGGCACGACAGCAATCAACGTCGTGTCGCTGCAATCAAGCAACGCCTATACGACGGGCAAGGTGGCGATTATCACCGGGACGGCGGGAACGGCACTAACGAACATTGTCTTGTATAGCGCCTACGAAAACGCAGCAGGAGAAGCAGTAACGATCAACCAGATTCAGCGAGTTTTGTATTCGTGGAGCAACCAAGGCATTCGGAATCTGGAGCTTGTAGACGTTGACAACTTTGCATTTCGGCTGCATTCTCGCAGCGGCGAGGTCGCCGCGGGCTCTGTCCAATCCATCGTCTCTGCCCGGTTGACTGCTTCAAGTCAGAACACGGGCACCTATACCATTATCATCTACGGCACATGATGGACGCCGGAAAGCTCCGCGAGCGAGTAACGGTGCAGCAGGCGTCCGAGACTCGGAACGCTCTGGGCGAGACGCTGCAAACGTGGAGTACGTATTCGACCATCTGGGCCAGCGTTGAAGGCGTATCGTCACGAGAGTCGCTCTTGGCCGGGCAGCAAGAGATTGTCATCTCGCATCGCGTGCGAATGCGTTGGCTCGACGGCTTGACGCAGAACATGCGACTGCGATGGAGGAATCGCACGCTCGACATCATTAGCATTCTCGAACGCGACAACCGCCGAGAGCATGAACTGCTCTGCCAGGAGACGATCTGATGGCAGTCGCTGGCGTCCGCATCCGCATTTTCAACGACTTCAAACCCGTCATCGACGAGTTGGGAAGAATCTTTCCGCCGAAGTATGCGGCGAACGAGCTAGCGAGGATTCTGCGAAAGGCCGTTGCGCCGATGGTAAATCGGCTGCGTCAGATCACGCCGGTCGGCCCGACCGGCAACCTCAAACGCGCCGTGTCTAAAAAAGTAATCCCGTACCGCGCCGACGGCACGGCCCTGGCACTCGTTGGCTATACGCGAGCGGGTCGCCGCGACTCTGCGAGTGCCGCAGGCGGCTCGGTGCGCGCCGGGCCGGATCGAGCGTTCCACCAGTGGTGGCTCGAATACGGCACGAAGGAGCGCAAGATTACGACGCCGAAGCGCAGGCAATACCAGCGGCGAAGCCCGACGAAACCATTCGCTCGCCGCCGAAACGGACAGTACGAACTCGTCATGGGCAAGGGTGTGCTGCATACGGTGACGGAGAAGACCGAGACGTATATCGCGTCGAGCTTCAACAGTCTTGGGCCGTTTCGCATGATCCGGCAGGGCGGCGGCGACGGTCGCGTGCAGACCGATCCGCCCTATCCCAATGCGTTTTTTAAGAAGTCCAAGACGCCGATTCAGATTCCAGCGACGCCCGCTGGCGGCGTGGCCGGTCGCCCTCCCCTCAACACCGCATTCATGGAGACGCAGGAGCAGATTGCAACCGTCCTTCAGGAGGAACTGTCCCTGACGCTGGCCGAGGCATGGGCTGCGCTGCGATACAAGGACAGCGGCACAGTTAGCGGAACTGACTCGCTCTAGGCTGCAAGGAGCCGGGAGGCATTTCCTATAGTGGCAGTATGCCGCTCAAGAGTCCCGAGCAAGCCTTGTCGCGACGGCTGATTGCCGATCCCGCCGTGGCCCTGCTCGTTGCCACCAGAATCTATCCCGTCATCGCCCCGGCGTCGGCAAGCCTGCCGTTTGTAACGTGGCGGCGTTCCGGCGTGCAGCGTCAGGCTACCCTCGGCGGGCCGATGGGGATGCCGGAGGTGCTGCTAGCGGTCGACATCTACGCCGTGACCTATGAGGCAGTAAGGGACATTGCCGACCGTGTTCGAGCCTGTCTGGATGGATGCGGAGGCGTGCTGTCAGGATCAGTACTAGTGGAGAACGTCACCCTCGAAAACGAGGCAGACGGGTTCGCACAACTAGCCGGTGGCGATATACCGCCGGTCTACAGCGTGACGCAGACGTACTCGATTCTTTGGCAGGAGACATAAAACAGCCATGTCGATCACGACCCCCCACGGTGGCACCGCAGGCACGACTCTGCAACTTGGCGCAGCTTTTTTTACCGTCACGAACATCGTCATTCAGTTCAACGACCCGACCGCCGATCAAGAGAAGATCGACGTCAGTCACCTCGGCCTGACCATCGGAGCTTCCATCGCCACGCTCGACCGCCCGCTACAAGGCAGCACGACCGACACCGGCCGCACCATCCAGTTTGACTACCTCGGTCGCACGCTGATCGCCGATGCCTCAACCGGCACTTGCACGATCATCGTCGCAGGCACCGCGATGGTTTCGGCCATTGCTTACACGGTCAACGCCTCGACACTGACCCTGGCGACCAACGACGCGATTCGAGGGCAGGCTACGCTCCGCATCGCTCGCGCCTGATCGCCGTGACGGAGGCCCGTCATGGCAAGCATCTGTACCGGCGTTTCCGCGACGTGGGGCGGCGATTTGCTCGGTGAAGTCACCGAAATCAACGTCGAGCGCGGCGGAGACCTGCCGCTGGGCCGTGCCAGCACGTGGACGCTTGACGCAGGCACTATACAAATCAAGTGCCTGAGTACCGCGAACCTGTCGGCGAGTGAGTACGGCCGGAAGAAAGTCTTTGCTGTCACGGGTGGCGGCTTGACTTTTTCCACGAAAGCCGTCTGCCAGACGCTTCGCCTAGCAGGCAAGGTGAACGACGTTGCTCGGTACGAGGCTTCGTTCAAGATTCACGCCTCATAGGAGACGACAGTGGCACTGACAGCAGCAGAACTTGCGGCCCAGATCATGGCGGCAGACGACCTCGGCATCCTCAAGGTCAAGGTTAAGGAGTGGCCCGACGCCGAAGGCAAGCCGATGACGCTCGGCATCCGCGTGATGACGGTCGGCGAGCGCGATGCCTACGAGCGTGAGTGGATCGGCAACCGCGACAAGGGCATCGACAACTTCCGCACGAAGTTCCTGGCTCGATGCCTTTGTCACCCGGATAGCGGCGACCGGCTGTTCACTGACGAGCAGATCGAGAAGCTCGCCAGCAAGTCGGCGAAGGTCGTTTCGACGCTGTTCGAGCGGGCGATGAAGCACAACGCGATGAGCGAAGCCGACGTGGAGGAGTTAGCAAAAAACTAAATCTCCGCCCTGCGAGACGGTTTCTGTTTCGCTTGGCGGGCTACCTCGGAATGACGGTTGGCGAGATCGAGCGTCGAATGACGACGCGGGAACTCGGAGAGTGGTTAGCGTACACGAAATACTTCCAAGCGATTCCTGACTCCTGGGCAGAGACCGGGCTGATGACTTCGGCGATCATGGCCCCGCACTGCAAACCTGGACGGGCACCGAAGGCGTCCGATTTCAACCCCGTAGAGACACCGCCGCAACACCAGACGCAGGCTCGCGAGGTGATCCTCGACCTGCGACAACAACTCGGCCTCGATTAATGGCAAAGACGCTCTCACTCGCGATGAAGATTTTTGCCGACGCCGGTGGCGTTGTCGAAAAACTCTCGCCAGTTAAGAAGGCGTTGCAGCAGTTGGACGCCGAAGCGGCCAAGGTTACGGACGTGTTCAAGCGGTTTGGCACGGAGAGTGCGACCGCAGCCGCTACGCAGGAAAAGTTCGAGACGCGGCTGCAAGCCTTGAGCGACAGCCTGCGGGCAGGGCTGACGAATCCACAGGACTACGCCCGCTCGCTGGAGCAGTTGCAGGCGGCGGCGAACGAAGCGGCTGGCGACCTCGACAAAGCCGCCCGCGTGATCGAAGCAAACCTGACCCGCGAGCAACGTGCCCAGCGTGACTACGCGACACAGACCGAGGAACTAAATCGGCTGCGCAGTCAAGGACTGCTGACCGAGGAACAGTACTCAACGGCATTGCAGCGTGTCTCTGGCGACTACGCCAAGGCGACGCTCGCGGCCGACAAGTTTGGCGAAGCAGGCCGCAAAGCAGGCGATGGCGGCGCGCTGAAGTTCAACGAACTCTCTGGCGTGCTGTCGGTCCTGCCTGGGCCGATCGGAAACGTGGCTGGCAGGTTGTCGGGTCTGGCGAGTGCCGGGGAGGGTTTGTCTCGAATCTTCGCGGGCGGGATGGCCCAAGGCTTTTCCAGCGTTGCCGCTTCGGTCACGGCTCTAGTCAATCCGTTGACTCTATCACTGGCTGGCATCACAGCATTCGCTGCTGGGGCAGTTGCCGTGGCTCGCGGGCTCATTGACTTAGAAGACAGGGTTGAGCGGCTCAATCGGCTGGCGACTCAGTTGGGCGTGTCGTTTGAGTTTGTGCAGACGCTAGAGGAAGCGGGACTCCGGGCTGACGTTTCGATTGAGCAGTTGAGCGGCTCCTTTGCTAGCTTGCAGAACACGCTCGCTGGTGCTGATGAGGAGAGCAAGAAAGCGACGGCGGCATTGGAGCGGCTTGGCGTTTCGGTCTCTGAGTTCGGAGCGTTGTCGGAAAAGCAGCGAATCGAACTCATTGGAAAAAAGCTCTCGGAGATTGAAGACCCGGCCAAGCGGTCAGCGGCGGCGATTGCGTTGTTCGGTCGCTCGGGCGTGCAACTGCTGCCGTTCTTCAACGAGCTTGGTTTAGCGGCGAGCGACATGGAGCGGTTTGGCCGTGCTGTAACCGACCTCGACAAGCAAAGGCTCGCCGACTTTGGCGGCAGCATGGATGCCCTGCGCGTTGCGACGAAGGGGCTCAGCACCTCGCTCCTCCTGCCGTTTGTCGGGCTCAGCGATGGCATCGCTACGGCGTTCGCCGAAATCACCGCCGGCATCACGGCCATCGTTGACCCCATCGGGCGAATCCTTGAGCCGCTGCTGACGCAGATCGGTCGCATTGTCGAACTGATTGGCACGAACATAGGCAACCTCGGTCGCGTGATCGGTGCCGTGCTGGAGCCGTTCGCAACGGTTGTGCAGGGAATCGCCCAG
Organism: Planctomycetota bacterium; assembly: GCA_016872955.1. Taxonomy (GTDB): domain Bacteria; phylum Planctomycetota; class Planctomycetia; order Pirellulales; family UBA1268; genus QWPN01. Next base: position 4,404 of record VGYP01000038.1, on the reverse strand, counting down.
GCGTTCGAGCCGTTGCTGGAAGGCGTGCTGAACTTTTTCAAGGGCATCAGTGACTCGGCGGTGCAGGTCACAGAGTTCGTAGTTGCGTTCACGCCGATCGGCGTCATCTCGGACAACATCGGAGTGATTTCCGAAACCTTGAGCCGAATCGTGACCATCATCACGACCGCGTTTTCGAAAGCCGTCGAGTACGTCAGCGGGCTGGCCGAAGGATTTGGCGAACTGATTTCCAGCAGTCCGTTGCTTGAAACACTCGGCGGCGTCGTTCAGTCAGTGTTCGGCGGAATCTCGGATTTCATACTAGGCATCGTGTCTGGAATCGGCACGTTCGTGGATGATCTTCTCACGATTGCCGAGTATTGGCTCGGCATTGACAGGTCTGCGAAGAGTGCTGCCGAATCGTCTGCCGCTGCGGCTAAAAGCACTGCCGAAACATCAAAGGAAGCTCAGAAAGCGATCGAGCAGCGAGAGAAAACCTTCCAGAAACTCCGCGAGGAAGTCAACGACGCTATCGACGACTCGCGAAGGTTCGGCGAGGCAGGCCGCGAAGCCGCGTTGTCCTACGAAGCAAGCATCGAGCAACTCAAGCAAAAGGTGTCATCCGGCCTGATCGACGACGAGCAGTTCCGGCGTTCGGTGCGAATCGCCGGTCAGGTGTTCGACGAGGAACTCAAGGCAATCGAAGACCGCAAAAAAATCGAAATCAAAGTCACGGAGGACGCTGCAAAAGCGATCGAGAAGGTCGGCGAGTCAATCGACAAGGCGGCGATCAAGGCCGAAGACCTCGGTGCTGCCGGAACGGACGCGCTTGGACAGTTTTCGCAACGAGCTAACGAACTGCGGTCACAGTTCGCCGCCGGAATCATTGACGACAAACAGTTGGAAAAAGGCGTTGAAGCGGCAAACCGTCAATACGAAAAGCAACTCGAAGCGATCAAGGCAGTCAACGCCGAGCGGCAGAAGCAGATCGAGGAAGATCGCAAGCGGTCGGAAGCCCTGCTCGACGAGGCCGACAAGACGCGAGCCGTGCAGCGTGACCGCGAAGCGGTGGAGCGCGAGGTGGCTCGGCTTCGAGCCGAAGCGGCACGGCAGGGATTCTTCACGCCAGAGCAGCGGCAGCAGCTCCTTGAACTTGCGGGATTGCAGGAAGACCTCGCCGAGAAGCAGCGTGCGGTTGCCCAAGGATTTGAGAAGGGATACGCCGAGGCGCTTGACAAGACCAAGGCAAAGTTCCAAGAGTTGGCCGAGAAGTCACGAGAGTTCGGGGCCGAGGGCGAGCGTGCCGCGAAGCAACTCGCTGCTGGGCTCTTCCAAGCGCAGCAGGCCGCAGCGGCGGGGACGATTAGCAGGGAGTCGTATGAAGCCGAGGTTGCTCGCCAGCAGCGGCTCTACGACGAAGAACTCAAGCGGCTGAAGGCGGTCGCTGACGAGCGACTGAAAACCAATCAGATGGTTGATGAGATTCTTCTCTTGCAATCGGTCGGCGGCGACTCGCAGCGTGCGGAGGCGAAGAAAAAGTTGCTGTCGATCGAGGAAGAGATGCTGCGGGTGCAGCAGGATATTGCGGCAGCGAGGAAGGCCGACGATACCGATGCGATTCGCAGTGGAACGGCGAGACTTGCTCAACTTGACCAAGCCGCAGCGGTGGAACGTGACATTGCCAGCGGCCGGGTGAAGCTCCAGCAAGATGCCGCGAAGCGCGTTGAGGAGCAGCAGAAGCAAGCCCAGCAAGCCCAGCAAGCCTACGCTCAAGAGCAGGCCAAGATATTTGAAGAGCAGCGAAAGGCGGCAGAGGCCGAAGGCAAGCGGCAGGAAGAACGCATTCGCGCGTTGAACACGCTCGGTCAGCAATCCATCAACGTCCAAGACGTGCGAACGACCGAAGGGGCCAACCTCGTCATTCAGACCGCGACGCGAGGCCAAGACCCCGCAGCGATCCAGGCACGGCTTCAAACCAAGTATTTAGAACAAATCGCCGCCGGAATCCTGCAAGCGTCACGGAACTATTTCAACGCCCCGGTTTCGATCGTCGGAGCAGGTTCGTTCGGCGACGTGAGGAGCTAGTCGTGGGTATTGAATCAAGCGAAGAACTCGCGCGTTCTATTGAGGGGGAGCTTGGCAGCCCGCTGGTCGCGAAACGCCGCTGGGCGGTTACGCTTGACAGCAACACGCTGCAAAACAATCCGCTCGACGAGACGGAAATCATCACGCATCTGGGACTAGGCGAATGGGGCTCTAGTCACCCCACATTCAACGGCACTGGCGGCAAGGCTTATCTCGGACTCGTCAAGGTTGCAGTGACGGAAAGGTTCAACGATTCTCCGTATCACGTGGAGGTCGTTGCCGAATACACGTTCGAAACCGGCGACGTGTTGCTGGCACCAACAGAACGGCGAGCAGACTGGGTGTTTGAGTCGCAGTCGGGTCAGGTGCCAGCGTTGTTCTACTATCACGGCAGCGGCAACGACGATAAGTTCGCACTGACAAACTCTGCTGGAGACTACTACGAAGGGCTGTTGACAGAAGAGTCAATCGTCAAGATCACGATCACGAAGAACTTTTGGCCGTTTCCGTCTGCGTTGTTTCTGCTGCAAAACTACGTCAACAGCGACACCTACCTCGACTGCCAACCTGGGCAACTCAAGTGTGTCGGCGTCAATGCCAACTATGCGCGAGAGTTCTTCGCAAATGCAGAGTATCAATACTGGGTGACGCAGATTGTTCTTCAGTTCCGACAAAGCGGTTGGGCCTTGCAACTACCAGATGTGGGGTGGAACTACATCGCAAGCGGCGTGAAGCGACGCGCGATGGTTTTTGATTTTGAAAATAACGAGTGGGTGGCGTCGACAAATGTGATCGCGTTGCAAAACGGCGCGATCAACTTGACCGGCGTTCCAGCCATTTTGTCGCGCCGCGTCAATCCAGAAGCGGAGTTCGAGCCGCTTTTAGGAAGACCGCCGACCGAAGGACTGTGGCCGATCGGCGGACTCTGATTCAATGCCGACCGACCCGCTCAATCCGACGCAGTTCACCCGCGAGTCTGCGGAGCGAATCGCTCGCGTTGTGCGCGCGGCTGAGACGACAGGGCCAAAGGCATCCCCGCTGTCGTTTGACAAACGGTTCAATGATCGGTTTCCAAAACAAATACGCGCGGCTTTGTTTTCTGGATCGTGGCCGATTGGAAATAGCAAAGTCGTGTCGTTCGCATACGCCCCGTACGGAACTGTCGTAGCAACAAATCTGTCCTGGCCGATCGCAGCGGCCGGGTACTCGAACGAAGATTGCCTGATCGGCCGAGAAGGCAACACGTGGCGGCTCTTGGTTCCGAGGCTTGAGGTCGTTTCGGTGCCGACGTATCAGACGGCGGCTGGATACGTCGCCACGCAGACAGCATCCGGCGTGTTCGCGACTGCTGGACAAACCTCGGTTGCAACCATCGTCAGCTCAACGGCGACTCGTTCCTTCGTCACTGGCGTCAGTAGATCAACCGCAACGATTGACTACCTGACTGGCGTCACGGTTGAGGCAGTTCTCAATACGACAGATTGCACGATTGCTGTCGTTACCAATCCCACTACGGCGTCAAGGTCTGTCGTGACCGGACTCAGCACCACGGGCACATCAATAACTGTCGCCAACTCGTTTGCCACGGCGATCGTGATGTCGGGCAACGTATCGACTGCTGTCTTTGTCACCAACGGATCAACCGGCGCATTCATCATCGGATCAGCGGAAGTTCCAGTTCTTCGCATTAGGGTGCCGTGATGCCGTGTCCGTGCTGCGGCGTACCCGGCGGTCCTGCTGGATCCCCGTGCGATTATTCGGTCGAGGCCGAGTGGGAGGGGATGACGATGACCCTAGAATCCCCACAGGGAACAGGTATTGTCCTGACGCCAGACCCTGGCGTGGCATCAGGCGGCGCAGGCTCCGACGTATACAGACTAGGGATTTTCAACTGGGAATACTACGATCGGATAGTGGGGTGCTTCTTGGGATCGTGGCTGGCAAGATGCGCTCCGCCGAGCGGCATTATTCCTCCCGCTGAAGAATGTTCGTTTTTATGCACGTGCATTGACACTGACACGGAGTCTCCGTGTAGTGAATCAACGTCAAATGCAGAGTACGTGTTGACCGGCCACATCGTGACGGTCTACAACCCTGTGGCGCAAAACTGCGAAGAGAGCCAGAGATTTTTTACGTGCGGTTTTCGCGGTCAAATGAGCGTGTGGAAATACACGTACGTCAGGGTTGGGAATGAACCGTCCGGTCAGGCCGACGTCGAAGAGCTTCTGTACGCGACTCAATGGGACGGTTTTCAATACGTCGGCGCTACGTCGTACATTCCATGTTCTCTGTTCACGCCAGACGTTCCGACGGTCACGATTTATTTTGAGTGATGCGGAT
>VGYP01000037.1 GCA_016872955.1 Planctomycetota bacterium | reverse complement strand
GTCCCGGTGTCTCGTGATCGTGCGGGCTTCGCGTCCGTGCAGAAGCCCCTGGGATGTACCCGATCGCCGCATCGTGTGGCGAGAGGAAGTCGGCCGGATCGCCCGGCTGCCCAACCTTCCCAGCCCCCGCGTCACGCCCCGTCCGGGGCCGCGGTCGCGGCGTCGGTTTGTCCTGGGGGGGAACCACCGGACGTGCCGGTGTCCGTCCCCTTGTAGCCCCTGACCCGTGCCTCCATTTCCTTGCCCGGCTTGAACGTCACGACGTTCTTGGCCTCGACGGGCACCGGCTCTCCGGTCCGCGGATTGCGGGCCAGCCGGGCCTCCCGTTGCTTGATCTGGAAGACGCCGAAGTTCCGCAGTTCGACCCGCCCGTCACGGACGAGGGCCTCGATCAGCGCCTCGAACGTTCGCTGCACGAGCAGCCGGGTGCGAAACTGCGGAAGATCGATCTCTTCCGCGATCGTCCGGACGATGTCTTTCTTGGTCACGGCTCGGGAACTCCGACCGCGGCCGACCGAGCGAGACGCCCCGCGGGCGTCGGGCTGGAGGACGGGACGAGAGACCGAAGCCTAGGCCTGGCAAGGACTAGTGTCAACCAACCGCCACCGCGGCGATTGGTCCACGACGACCCTGCCGTCGGTCATTATCGGCCGCATGACCGGCAAACTTGACGTCGACGGCAGGATCGAACCGTCCCCTCGCGACCGGCGCGGGCCAGGGGGGCGGCCGGGGCAGAATGGAGCGCGTTGGGGGGACGGGAAAACCCACTACACTCGCCGGGGACTTCCCGGTTCCGAGACCCTCGTCGCCATGCCGTCTCCCGCCGCTTCCGTCGCCTCGTCCCCGGCACTCGCCGTCACGCTCGGCCGGTTGCGTCTTCCCAACCCGATCATGGTGGCTTCGGGAACCTTCGGGTACGGCCGGGAGATGACCGGCTACATCGATCTCGCCCGCCTCGGCGGCATCGTTCCCAAGACGATCACGCTCCGGCCGCGGCGGGGCAACGAGCCCTGGCGGACCGTCGAGACACCCTCCGGCCTGCTCAACTCGATCGGCCTCGACAACGACGGCGTCGATGTATTTCTGGCGAAGCAACTGCCATTCCTCGCCGACTGTGGCGCGCCGATCGTGGTCAGCATCGCCGGGGCGAACACCGAGGAGTTCGTCTCGCTCGCCCGCCGGCTCGACGGCGTCCTCGGCATCGCGGCCCTCGAACTCAACGTCTCCTGCCCCAACGTCAGCCACGGCGTCGATCTCGGCACCGATGCGGCCACGTGCCGCGGCGTCGTGTCCGGCGTGCGGTCGGCCACGGCCCTGCCCGTGATCGCCAAGCTGACGCCCAACGTCACCGACATCGTGGCGGTGGCACGGGGGGCGGCCGACGGCGGCGCCGACGCCGTCACGCTGATCAACACCCTGCAGGGGATGGCGATCGACTGGCGGCAGCGGCGGCCGCTGCTCGGCAACGTGGTGGGCGGCCTGAGCGGGCCCGCCATCAAGCCCGTGGCCCTGCGGTGCGTCCACCAGGTTCACCGCGCGGTCGGCATCCCGATCATCGGGGTGGGCGGGATCATGACGATCGACGACTGCATGGAGTTCTTCGTGGCCGGCGCCTCGGCGGTGCAGATCGGCACGGCCAGCTTCGCCGAGCCGGTCGTGTCGGCCAGGCTGCTCGACCAGTTGCCGGCGGCAGTCGCGGAGGCGGGCGCGGCGAGCCTGGCACAGCTCGTCGGCACGCTCGCCGGGCGGCCGGCGGTCGGCTGCGGTGGCGCGTCGCGGGAGGGCGAGCATGCCGACTGAAGCGAGTCCACCACGCCTCACGCGGGCCCTGTCGGGCATCCAGCCGACCGGCCGGTTCCACTGGGGCAACTATTTCGGTGCCATCCGGCAGTACATCGACCTCCAGCCGGGCGCGCATCAGGCCGCCGACGAGGCCTACTACTTCATCGCCGACCTGCATGCGCTTACCACCGTTCGCGATCCCCCCGTGCTTCGCGGTTTTGTGCGGGATGCGGCCCTCGACCTGGTCGCCCTGGGGCTCGATCCGGACCGGGCGCTGTTGTTCGTGCAGTCCGACGTGCCGGAGGTCACGCAGCTCGCCTGGCTGCTGATGACCGTGACACCGATGGGCCTTCTCGAGCGGTGCCACGCTTACAAGGACAAGAAGACCCGCGGCCTGCCGGCCGACGCCGGCCTGTTCACCTATCCGGTGCTGATGGCCGCTGACATCCTGGCCTACGACGCGACGGTGGTGCCCGTGGGGGAAGACCAGGTGCAGCACATCGAGGTCTGCCGCGACCTGGCCGGAACCTTCAATCATCTCTACGGCGACGTGTTCACGCTCCCGTGCCCGCGACTCGTCGAGGGCGGGGCGAAAGTACCCGGGACCGATGGACAGAAGATGAGCAAGAGCTACCAGAACACGATCGAGGTGTTTGAGGAACCAGCCGCGCTCAAGAAGAAGATCATGCGGATCACGACCGACTCGCGGCCGGTGGACGAGCCAAAGGAGCCCGCGGACGACCACCTCTTCCAGCTGTTCGCCCTGTTCGCCGATGCGGCCGATCGGGAGGCGATGGCCGACCTCTACCGCCGCGGCGGCTTCGGCTACGGCGAGGTCAAGCAGCGGCTGCTCGCGGAGGCCGGGCGGTTTTTCGCCGAGGCCCAGGCTCGGCGGGCGGGCCTTGCGGCCGACCCCGAACGGATTGAGGCCATCCTCGCGGCCGGCGCCGCCCGAGCCCGCGCCAAGGCGGGGGCTGTGCTCGCCCGCGCCAGCCGGGCATGCGGCCTCGACCACGGGCCGCCCCCCGTGACGGGAAGGTAGCGATGAAGGTTCTCGGCGTCGGCACCGACATCACGGAGTGCCTGCGGATCGCCCAGATGATCGAGCGGCATGGCGAGCTCTTCGTGGGCCGCGTCTACACGCTGCTCGAAATCGAATACTGCCGCAGTCGACGGATGGCCACCCAGCACTTCGCCGGCCGCTGGTCGGCCAAGGAGGCCGTCTTGAAGGCGCTGGGCACCGGCTGGAAGCGGGGCATCTCCTGGCGGGACGTCGAGATCCGCAACCTCCCGGGAGGCAGGCCGCAAACCTTTCTCTCGGGGGGCGCCCGGGAGGTGGCTGAATCGCTCGGCATCCGCAGCGTGCTGGTCAGCATCTCGCACTGCCGCTCGCATGCCACCGCCTACGCCGTGGCGGTCGACGAGATTCCCGAGACGGCCTGACGGCCGCTCCACCGCATCAGGGCTTCGCGTCGGGCGGCGGCGCGGCGCGACGGATCGGTCGCTGCACTTCCGCATACTTGAGGAGCCCCGGTACGAAGGGGCTGTTGTAGGCGAGCATCCGCGGCGGTCCCGCCGGTTCCCATTCGGGATGCTCGCTCAGCCAGGCGTCGAGTCGCTCGGCACCCCGTCGGAAGGTCTGCTCCCCGTAGGATCCCCGCAGGCCGATCGAGGCCACCGTCGCCTCGGTCACGTCCTCGACCAGCACGGCCGCGTCGGCCGGGTCGGGGCCTGCGGCGCCCAGGTCGGGCCGCGCGTAGAGAAACGCCATCGACGCGGGGCCGCCCCGCTCCCGCGGCTCCCCCGACCAATCCATCGTCACCGGGGCGGTCATGGCGATGTCGTTCCGCTCGATGTGCCGGAAGAGCCGCATGAACATCCGGTTGTCTCCGTCGCGGCCCGCCGCCGTGCGGGCCAGACGGTGGGCGGGATAGGTCTTGACGATCACGTCGCCGACGGGGCCGGGAGGCGGGAAACCGGTCGGCAGCTTCGCCTCCGAGATCATCATTGGGCTCCGCGCCGCCGGTGGGTCGGCCGCCTCCCCGGTGAGGGCGAGAGCGAGGACCAGGACCGTGGCTGGAAATCGGCGGACAGCATTGTGCATCGGCTGGACCCTCGGTCGTCGACCTGGCCTGTCAAGCCGCCGCGGTCTCGTCCCACGGCTCGAGTTCCGCGACGCCGCCGGGCATGGTCAGCTGGGAGAGCGGGGTGCCGTCGGGCACAGGCGTCTCGCCGTCCCGTCGCGTCAGCCGGATCTCCTCCCGCCCGGCCAGGTGCTGCCGGAGCTGACTCTCAAGATCCTTCTGCATCGCTTCGGAGAGCTTCGCGAAGGCGGCCCGCCCCTTGCACTTGGGGAACTTCTGGCAGCCGAGCCAGGGGCCCCGCTTGCCGTCCCGAAGATTGAGCATGGCGCCGCACTTCTCACAGGCGAGCTCGGTGAGCAGGGGCGGCGGGGCGGGAAACTTGATGTTGCCCTTGCGGTCGAGGTTGACGATGAAGGCGGCCGGCTGGGACTCGGCGTCGGCGGCCTGCTTGCCCTTGGGTTTCGCTGGTCGCGGCCTGTCCTCCACGAGGAAATCACCGAACCGGCCCGTGCGCTTCACCATCGGCACGCCCGCCGGGGAGAGCAGGTCGATCTGTTCCGGAAGCAGAGGCCGTCGCTGGCGGTCGACGGGCATCGCGAAGCTGCAGGCCGGGACGTGCTTCGGCTTCCGCGCACGCGGCTGCTTGGCGGGCTTCTTGCCGCGGGCCGCCGGCTTGACCGGCTCGGGCTCGGCCACGTTCTCCTTGTATCCCGAGCAGGAAAGGAACTCCCCCTTGTTACCCAGCCGGAACTCAAGCCGCCGGCTGCAGACTGGGCACTTGTAGGGCGCGGGGTCGGACATCGCCTTGACGTGCTCCCGCTTCTCAGCCTCGGCGAGCTTGGGCACGAGCTCGTCGTGGAACTCGTGCAGCATCTCGATCCAGCCCTTGGAGCCCTCGGCCACCTGGTCGAGCTCGTGTTCGATCTCCCGTGTGTAGCCGATCTCGATGAACTGGTCGGCGAAGCCCTCCTTGAGAAAGCCGGTGACCGCCTCGCCGATCGCCGTGGCGTGAAAACGACGGTCCTGCTGGACCACGTAGCCCCGCTGTTCGATGGTGTTGATGATGCTGGCGTAAGTCGAGGGGCGACCGATCCCCTCCTCCTCGAGTTTCTTGACGAGTGACGCCTCGGTGAACCGGGGGGGCGGCGCCTGGAACTTCTGTCGTGGCTCGATGTCGAACGGGGCGAGCACCGTACCCTTGGCGAAGTCGGGCAGCACCTGCTCCCCGTCGTCCCGGGGCGCGCCGCTGACCCGGTAGAAGCCGTCGAACCGCAGCACCCGTCCGTTGGCCTTGAAGACGGCGCCGGTGTCGTGGTCGCTGCGACGCATCCGCACCGCGGTGGAATCCCATTCGGCGTCGGTCGACTGGCAGGCCAGGAAGCCCTGCCAGATCAGCCTGTAGAGGCGATATTGCTCCTCGCTGAGCGCGGCGCGAATCGCCTCGGGGCCGCGGGAGGGGTCGGTGGGCCGGATCGCCTCGTGGGCCTCCTGGGCCCCCTTGTCGCTGCTGGCGTAGAACCGCGGCTTTTCCGGCACGTAGGCCGCGCCGAAGGTATCGGTGAGATATTGGCGGGCCATCGTGATCGCCTCGCCGGAGAGGTTCGTGGAGTCGGTCCGCATGTAGGTGATCAGACCGACGCGGCCCTCGGTGGGCAGATCAATCCCCTCGTAGAGCTGCTGGGCGATCCGCATGGTGCGATCGGTGCTCATGCCCAGGCGACTGCTGGCGGCCTGCTGGAGCGTGCTCGTGATGAAGGGGGGATAAGGCCGCGACTTGGTCCGCGTCACGTCGATGCTCTCGACGGTATACCGGGCCGTGGGATCGGGACGGCCGGTGAGCCGCACCAGATGGCGACCGCGGCCCTTAGCCTCCGGCTCGGTCGTCCGGTCGACCCGCACGTCGAGCAGTCCTGCCGCTTCGGCCGCGGCCACCGCTGTGCCGGTCAGGTCGAGCGCGGAGTCCTTCTCGGCCTCGATCGCGAGGGGCCGCCCGCCGACTTCGACCAGGTCGCTCGACAGCGACTTCTGTTCGGCGAGCCAGGCCATCCGCTCCCGGACGAGCGGGCCCCGGCCGCGGTCGTCGCGACGCGCCAGGAAGGCCTTCCATGCGTCGTGCTGGCCGCCGACCGCCGCCACGTCGAACGACATGCAGCCAGAAATCTCCCACGATTCGGCGGGTGTGAAGGCCCTGATCTCCTGCTCCCGCTCGACGACGATCCGGGTGGCCACGCTCTGCACCCGGCCGGCAGAGAGCCCGCCGGCCACCTTCTTCCAGAGCACCGGCGAGACCCGGTAGCCGACGATCCGGTCGACGATCCGACGGGCCTGCTGGGCCTCCACCCGCGGCATGTTGATGGCCCGGGGAGACTGGAAGGCCCGCTGCACCTCCGACTTCGTGATCGCGTCGAAGGTCACCCGCTTGGCCTTGCCGGGGTCGACGTCAAGCACCTGGGCGAGGTGCCAGGCGATCGCCTCCCCCTCGCGATCAAGGTCGGTCGCAAACCAGACCTCGCGGGCGCCCTGAGAGAGTTTCCGCAGCTCGCTGACCGTCTTCTGCTTGTCGGGATCGACCTCGTACGTGGGGGCGAAATCGCCGTCGAGATCGACCCCCGGCACCGGCTGCTTGGAGCCCTTCGGAGCGCGCTTGGGAAGGTCGCGGATGTGGCCTATCGAAGCCTTGACCACGAATCCAGGACCCAGGTATTTCTCGATGGTCTTGGCCTTGGCGGGGCTCTCGACGATCACCAGTTCGTAGTCCCCCCGGGCCGCCGTGCGGCGGGTGTTCTTCGCGGCGGATCGGGATTTCTTGGCCATCGGGTCTGTGGGCTGCTGCCGGCCGAGAACCAGGTCGTCGGGATTGGCGCCGAGGGTGCCGGCGCTACAATCGCGACCGGGACGGCCGCCACAAGCGTTACCCTGCACTCTTCCGGCTTGTCAAGTGTCGGGTGCGGCGCCGTTCCTACGGAACGGCGATTTTCTTACGGGCGAGGCACATGGCCGGATCTTTCAATATCTTCCGCCGCTACCAGAAGGCGGCGCTGGCGGCCCTGGCGATCATGGCCATGCTGGCATTCTTCGCGCTGCCGCCGATCCTGCAGATGGGGGGCGACGGCGGTGGCGACGCCGGCGACGACCTGGTCCTGTCCTGGCAGGGCGGCCACCTGCGGGAGCGTGATCTGCAGCGGGCCGTGATCGTGCAACGGGCGCTCAACCAGTTTCTGATGGCACTCCAGGCGGCCGCCTCCGGCAGCGACCGCGTGCAGCCGCCGCTGCGGGACGACGAGAAGTCGGTGGTCGACGCCCTGTTGATGGCCCGGGAGGCGAAAGCCAACGGCTTCGTGGTCAGCGACGCGGTCGTCAACGACTTCCTCTCCGTCTGGACCGGCGACCGCGTGAAGCCCGATCAAATTGCGGGCGTGATCGACCAGTTGCGGGCGCGGGCGGGGATCACCGAGCAGGACATCTTCGACGGGCTCCGCACGCTCCTGCTCGGCAATCGCATGCAGTTGCTCACGCTGCGGGGCACGGATTTCGCGGGCTCACCGCCCGGCTGGCGGTGGGATGCCTTCCGGCGGCTCGAGCAGTCGGCGACGGTGGAGGTGGTGCCCGTGGTCGTGGAGTCGCTCGCCGGCGACGTGGTCGAGCCGACCGCGGCCCAGATGCAGGACCTCTACGACCTCTACGCCCAGGACCTGCCGCGAGCCCGTAGCGCCACCCCCGGATTTCGCGAACCGGCTCGAATCCGCTACGATGCCGTGCTCTCCACGCCCGACCTGTTCGTCGCCGAGTCGGAGAAGGAAGTCACCGACGAGGCGATCGCGAAGTTCTACGACGAGAACAAGGACACGCTGTTCAAGAAGGTTGAGCCGTCGAAGGACACGGATGCGGCGCCTGCCGCCGGCGGGCGGTCGCAGCCATCCGCTGCCGACCCGCAGGCCCGGGAGGCCGGGCCACCAGCCGATCAGCCCGCCGACACGAAACCGGCCGAGCCGCCGCCCGCGGGAGACGCTCCCGCACAGAACGCGCCGGCCGCCACGGAGCCGCCACCGACCGACGCCGCCCCGGCGACACCGGCTGCGTCCGACTCCGGGGCAGTCGCTGCAGGCGTCCTTCACCCCGTGGCCTTCCGCCAGCCGATCGAGCCGGCAGCCGCCGAAGCCCCCCCGGCACCTCCCGAACCGAAGGCCGAGCCCGTGGCGGAGGCCGACGTGGCTGCCAAGCAACCGGCGGACGCGGCCGCCAACCAGCCGGCAGATGCGGCCGTAAAGCCTGCCGCGGATGCGGCCCCTGCCGCTGCTCACGAGCCGCTCGAGGAGGTGCGGGACGACATCCGCAAGCGGCTTGGGCGTGCGGCGGCCGACCGCAAGGTGGGTGAGCTCTTCGACAAGGTGGCGGGGCGGATCGCCACCTTCGCCGACGATCTGGAACTTGCCGTCGGACTCAGCAAGGCGCTGCCCGCGGCGCCCAATGTCACCACCTTGGCCGCTGAACACGGCCTCGAGTCGCTGCAGTCCGGTTTCGTCGACGCCGGCGAGGCGGTCTCGGCCGGAGGTATCGGCACGAGTTTCTTGCTGAGCTTCTCTGAGCAGTTCGGCGTCCGGCAGCAGCAGTGGGCCGACATGGTCTTCGCCCCGGACGCCCCGCGGTGGCGGCCCCTGCGCACCCGCGACATCGCGGGCAACCAGTATCTTTCCTGGAAGACGGAGGACCGGCCGGAATATTCGCCGCCGCTCGACGACGTGCGGGACGAGGTGCGGCGGGTGTGGCGGCTGCTGGAGGCGCGGCCGCTGGCCGAAAAGCGGGCCAAGGAGATCATGGCCGGAGCCGCGGGCAAAACGCTGGCCGATGCGGTGGCGGGCCAGACGGGACTCCAGGCGATGACGGCAGGTCCCTTCACGTGGCTCACGCGGGGCACGGCACCGTTTGGTTCGGCACCGGTTGTCTCGCAGCCCGACGGCTTGCAGATGCCGGGCGAGGATTTCATGCGGGTCGTGTTCGGGCTCGAGGTCGGTGGCGCGGCCGTGGCGTTCAACGAGCCCCGCACGATCTGTTACGCGATCCGTCTGGCATCCTTCGAGCCGGCCGAGGAGGCGCTCCAGGAGCGGTTCGTGGACGCCTCCGCCGATCCGCGCCGGATGGCCCTGCTGGCCGAGGACGAGACCCGGGGTGTCCGCGATCGCTGGATCACGGACATCCAGCGGCGGTACGCCGTGGAGTGGAAGCGCGAGCCGCGCTGAGGGGCCGGCGTCAGCGTGGACGGGGCTTGAGCACCACCGTGGCCAGCGGTGGTAGGGTGAGCGAGAGCGAGTGGTCGCGACCGTGGTGCGGCTCCGGCCCGGTGGCTATCGCTCCGGCGTTGCCGACGTTGCTGCCGCCGTACCAGGCCGAGTCGCTGTTGAAAATCTCGTCGTACTCACCGCCGTGGGGCACGCCCAGGCGGTAGCCGTGGCGGGGCACCGGCGTGAAGTTGCAGCAGGTGATCACGAAGTCGTCGGGGGCGCGGGCCCGGCGGACGAAGGCCAGCACGCTATCCTGCCAGTTGTGGCAGTCGATCCACTCGAAGCCACGGCCGTCGAAGTCGAGCTGATGGAGCGCCGGTTCGCGTCGCACCAGGCCGTTGAGGTCGGCCACCGCCCGCGACAGGCCGCGGTGGCTGTCCCATTGCAGCAGGTGCCACTGCAGGCTGTCGTCGAAGTTCCACTCGTTCCATTGTCCGAACTCGCCCCCCATGAAGAGCAGTTTCTTGCCGGGGTGGCACCACATGTAGGAGAACAGCAGGCGGAGGTTGGCGGCCTTCTGCCAGAGGTCGCCCGGCATCTGGCCGAGCAGCGAGCCCTTGCCGTGGACGACCTCGTCGTGGGAGAGGGGCAGCACGAAGTTTTCGTGAAAGGCGTAGATCAGGCTGAAGGTCAGCTCATCGTGGTGGTATTTGCGGTGGATCGGCTCGTGCCGCATGTAGCGGAGCGTGTCGTTCATCCAGCCCATGTTCCACTTGAGGCTGAAGCCGAGGCCGCCGACGTAGGTGGGCCGGGACACGCCGGGCCAGGCGGTCGACTCCTCCGCGATCGTGAGCGTGCCGGGGAAGTGCTTGTGAACCTGGACGTTGAAGGTCTTGAGAAACTCGATCGCCTCCAGGTCCTCGCGGCCGCCAAAGCAGTTGGGCTCCCACTGGCCGGCTTCGCGGCTGTAGTCGAGATAGAGCATCGAGGCCACGGCATCAACCCGCAGACCATCGACGTGATAGCGGTCGAGCCAGAAGAGCGCCGAGGAGACGAGATAGTTGGCCACCTCGTGGCGGCCGAAGTTGAAGATCATCGTGCCCCAGTCAGGGTGCTCGCCCTTGCGGGGATCCTGGTGTTCGTAGAGGGCGGTGCCGTCGAACCGCCGCAGGCCGTGACCGTCCCGCGGGAAGTGGGCGGGCACCCAGTCGATGATCATCCCCACGCCGGCCCGGTGCAGCGCGTCGATCAGCGACATCAGGGCCTGCGGGGTGCCGAAGCGGCTGGTCGCTGCGAACAGCCCGATCGTCTGGTAGCCCCAGCTCGCTGAGAGCGGATGCTCGGTGGGCGGCAGGAGCTCCACGTGCGTGAAGCCCATCTCCACGACGTAGGGGACCAGCTCCCTCTCGAGGTCAGCATAGGTGAGCCAGCGGTGCGGATCGTCGCCCGGCCGCCGCCAGCTGCCGAGGTGCACCTCGTAGACGTTGAGCGGCGCGTCGAGGGCGTTGCGGGCCGCCCGCGTCGCCATCCAGTCGCCATCCCGCCAGTGGTAGGCCGACAAGTCGGTGACGATCGACGCGGTTCGTGGCGGCACCTCGGCGCCGAAGCCGTACGGGTCGGAGCGGTCGGTGAACGTGCCCTGCGAGTGCACGCGGTATTTGTAGAGGGTGCCGGGCCCGAGACGCGGCACGAACAGTTCCCAGATTCCCGACGGGATCCGGTTCTGCATCTTGTGGCCGACGCCGTCCCAGCCGTTGAAATCGCCGACCAGCTCGACCAAGTCGGCGTTGGGAGCCCAGACGGCGAACGTCACCCCCGTCGCACCGTCCAGGGTCTCGAGCTGCGCCCCGAGTTTCTCGTAGCTCCGCCAGTGGCGGCCCTCGCCAAGGAGGTGGAAGTCGTAGTCGGTGAGCATGACGGGCCGGTGCGGCTGCGGGAGAACCCTACAATCGTGCCACACGGCAGGGCTTGACGCGATCGCCGCGGCCCGTGCCGCCCGCATGACGGATGTCGGCCGTGCCGATCATGACGGCGGAGGCGAGCAGGATGGGCGACGACGGGCCCCAGGCGGGCGGATATCCGCGGTTCGCGCCGGTGGAGCGGGTGATCTCGGTGCGGGGCACGCCCTATCGCTGCTGGTGCCCGCCCGACATCGACGCGCTGATCGACGAGCAGGCTTTCGCCGCCGACGAGCGGATTCCCTACTGGGCCCACGTCTGGGAGTCGGCCGTGGTCCTGGCGGAGGAGATCGCCGAACTCGACGGGCAGGGGAGGCGATTCCTGGAACTCGGCTGCGGCCTGGGCCTGCCGGCGATCGTGGCCGCTCGCAGCGGCTTCATGACCATGGCCAGCGACTACGAGGAGTCGGCGCTCGAGGGCGTCCGCTACAACGCCGATCGCAACGGGGCCGGTGGGCTGGCGGTGCGACTGGTCGACTGGCGACGGCCTCCCGACGACCTCGGCCGGTTCGATCTGGTGGTCGCGGCCGACGTTCTCTACGAGCGGCATCACGCCACCACGCTGGCCGCGGTGATCGAGGCGGTGCTCGCGGACGGGGGGGCGGCGCTCGTGGCCGATCCCGGCCGGGCCAGGGCCGTCGACTTCGAGCCGGCCGCCCGGGCGGCCGGCCTGGCCGTGGAACGACGACCGGCCCGCCGGCCGCTGGGGGTGACCGACGGGCCGGCGATCGATGTCTATCGGGTCGTGCGCGGCTCGTGAGAGGGCTCGGGTCGGATCGAGGCTCAGGCCACCAGTCGCATCTCGGGCACGGCGCCGGTGATGCCGACGATGAACTCCTCGAAGATCTTCACGTCGAGGGCCGAGGCGGTGTCGGCCTCGGGATGGAACTGCACGCCGAAGGCCGTCCATCCCTCGACCGCGCTCTCGATCGCCTCCACGACCCCGTCGGGAGCGCGGGCGGTGACGCGGAAACTCGGGGCGACGTCGTCGATCGCCATGTGATGCATGCTGTTGACGCGGATTTCACCGTCTCCGTAGATGCGTTCCATCGCCGTCCCGGGCTCCACGAGCAGGGCATGCCGATGAGCCAGGTCGGTGGGGTCCTTGTGGGGGATCGCCCGCGGCAGGTCCTCGGGCAGGTGCAGAAAGAGCGTGCCCCCCTCGGTGATGTTGAGCAGCTGCACACCGCAGCCGATGCCGAGCACCGGCATGTGGCGGGCGCAGACGAGCTTGGCGAGCAGCCGGTCGAAATCCTCGCGGCGGGGCTCCATCATCCGCACGGCCGGATGGGGCATGTAGCCGTCGCGGCGGGGGTCGAGGTCGCCACCCCCGATCAGCACGATGCCGTCGAGCCGGTCGAGCATCTGAACGACGTCGTCCTCGTCGGCCAGCGGCGGCAGGATCACGGGCAGGCCACCGGAGGCCAAGATGCCGTCGTAGTAGCCAGCCGCGACGAACGAGAGCGCCGCGTGCTCCTTGCGGGCGGAGCGGAAATCCGTGTTGATGCCGATGAGGGGCTTGGCTGCCATTGAATCCTCCCTGACGTGTGGTTGACGCCGGTTCCCATCCTTGAGAGCCCGGGTCGCCTGATCGCGACGGCGCAGAACCTAGTGGTGTCCAGGGCATTTGCAACGACTTTGAGGATTTTGTGGCCGCTGCGGGGGGCTGCCACAACATCCTGTGCTGGCACTCGGCGTGCTAGCAGATCGGGCCCCGCGTTCTCCGTTCAGGCTCCGATCCAGGTCGCGTTTCGGAAGCTGCGTAACCAGGTCCGCTGCCGCTTGGCGAGCTGGCGGGTGCGGGCCTGGGTGCGGCGGATGGCCTCGGCCCAGTCGATCCGCCCGCCCAGCAGGTCGATCGCCTCGGTGTAACCAGCGGCCTGGCCGGCGGTCGGTCCGATGCCGCCGGGTGCCGCCAAGGCGGCTGCCGTCTCCTCGACGAGGCCGCCGGCGAACATCGCCTCCACGCGGCGGTCGATCCGCCTGGTCAGTGTCGCCCGGTCCACATCGAGGATCATCAGCCGCTGCTCGAACAACGGGTCGGGGGCCTGGGTCTGGGCGGCCGAGAGCGGTCGACCCGTCAGCCTGGCGACCTCCAGGGCCCGCACCAGCCGCCTCGTGTCGCGGGGGTGGATTCGGCCGGCGGCGGGGGGATCGGCCTCCGCGAGCCGCGCGTGCAGCCGCTCGGGACCGGCGGCGGCCGCTTCGGCCATCAGCTCCGCCCGGACCGTCTCGTCGGCCGCCGGCAGCTCGGCCAGCCCGTCCCGCAGGGCCCGCAGGTAGAGCGGCGTGCCACCCACGAACAGGATCGCTCGGCCGCGGGAGCGGCAGTCGGCGACGGCCGTGGTCGCGGCCGTCAGCCAGGTGGCGACGTTGAAGGTCGCGGCCGGCAGCACGAGATCCAGGCCGTGGTGGGGCACGGCCGCACGGTCGGCGGCGGTCGGCTTGGCCGAGCCGACGTCCCAGCCCGTGTAGACGGCGATCGAGTCGACGCTGATGATCTCGGCGCCGAGTCGTCGCGCCATAGGGACGGCGATCGCCGTCTTACCGGACGCCGTGGGCCCGGCGAGAAACCAGCAGTCTTCCCCGAGTGCCAGGCGGCCGGCGGAGGAACCGGCTTCCGAGCATGCTAGAGTTGGAAGGTTTCCCGTGGTCGGCCGGCGCAGGTCCGGCCCGGCAGCGGGAGCCGGTACGGCGGCCGGAGCGGATCGTGTCGGATGTTCGGTCATCGCGTCGCAGCGGCGAAGTGCTCGAATCGCTCGAGCGGCTGATCGCGTCGCGCAAGGGAAGCGATCCCGACCGATCCTACACGGCCCGGCTGTTGGCCGGAGGCGTGGCCGTGGCCGGTGCCAAGGTGGCCGAGGAGTCGGGCGAGCTGGTGAGGGCGGCGGCCGACGAGGCCGACGAGCGGGTGGTCGCCGAAGGGGCCGATGTTCTTTACCACATGCTGGTGCTGCTGGCGTGCCGCGACGTGCCGCTAGCGCGGATCGAGGATGAACTGGCCCGTCGCTTCGGCGTGTCGGGCCTCGCCGAGAAGGCCGCGCGGGCGGCCGGTGGAGGTGCGACGTGAGCGACCAAGGGAGCGCGTGGCTGCTGCGGATCGGCGTGCCAAGCAAGGGCCGGCTCTCGGAGTTGGCCGTCGCGTTGTTGGCCGACGCCGGGCTCTCGTTCCGACGGACCGAGCGGAATTTGTTCGCCCGCTGCAAGGACATGCCGGTTGAGATCACCTTCTTGCGGACCGACGACATCCCGGTGCTCGTGGCCGAGGGAGCGATCGGCCTGGGGATCACGGGTGCCGATTTGGTTGCCGAGAGTGGTGCGGAGGTGGTGCATCGTCTCGAGCTCGGGGTGGGGCACTGTCGCCTCGCCCTCTGCGTGCCCGAGGACGCCGGCATCACCGACCCGCGGCAGCTGGCAGGACGGCGGGTGGCCACGAGTTTCCCGCGGGTCACGCGAAGGTGGCTCGCGGAGCGGGGTGTCGAGGCCCACTTCGTCGAACTGATGGGCAGCGTCGAGGTGATGACCACGCTGGGCGTGGCGGATGCGATCGTCGATCTCGTGGAGACCGGCAGTACTCTGGCGGCCAACCGGCTGCGGGTGCTCGACGAGATCGGCCGCTACGAGACGGTGCTCGTGCAGGATCCCGCCCTCTCGCACCCCGAACTCGCCGACCGGATCGTGCGGAGGCTGGAGGGAATCGTGATCGCCCGCGACTGGTCGTTGCTGGAATACAACGTGCCCCGCGCCCGGCTGGCGGAGGCCGAACGGATCACGCCTGGCTTCAAGTCGCCCACGGTGATGACGCTTGAGGACACGTCGTGGTGCGCGATCCGGGCGATGGTTCGGCGGGGTGAGGCCCACGCGATCATCGAGCGGTTGGAGGCGATCGGTGCCTCGGCGATCATCGAGACCCGGATCGCCAACTGCCGGCTGTAGCGGGGGCGGTGATCAGTCGCCGTACGTGAGTCCCTGACGGGCGGCCTGGGCGCGGACG
>VGYP01000036.1 GCA_016872955.1 Planctomycetota bacterium | reverse complement strand
GATCAGGCCCGTGATCCGGTCGCCGAACAGATAGGCGAGGCCGAAGAAGCCGCCGATGACCACCGTCGCGCAGAGCATGTCGGCGAAGAGGAACCATCGATACTTCACCCGGAGGATGCCCGCGGTGAGGTAAAAGGGGCTGCGGAGCCCCACGAGGAAGCGGGCCACGAAGAAGGCCTTGATGCCGTGCCGGTTGATCAGGTCTTCGATCGTCTTCTCCCGCTCCGGCGTGAGGAAGCCTGACCACCAGGGGTGCTCCCGCAGGACGCGAGCGCCGAAGAAACGACCGATGCCGTACATCAGGCTGTCGCCGAGCAGGGCGCCCACGAGGCAGGCCGGCAGCGCCTTCCACCAATCAAGAGCTCCAGCGCGGCTGGCCACACCCGCGGCAACGATGGGCACCTCCTCCGGGATCGGCAAACCGATGCCTGTCAGCACCAAAAAAACCACGATGCCGAGGTAGGAGGCCTGGAACCAGTCGAGCATGGCGTGAAGGAGGGAGATCCCGGTCCGCCCGGCGCTTGCAGCCGGCCTACAGCATGGGAGAAGTCTACCCCGTGCGCCGGAAGCCAGATGGAATTTCGCAGGATGCAGCCTAGCTGGCCGTGGCCCAAGTGGTTTTCTGAGTCTCTGACCGGTTGACCGTCATCCGTTGAGAGCACGCGGGCCATGTGTGGCCGACCAGACCAGTGCCGCGACGAGACGCTCCAGGGCGGATATGAGGCCGTCGAAGTGAGTCCAGGCAGTTTGCAAAGCGCGCGGAGGCCCTGCAGGCTCCTCGGACCGCCGATCCCGATGATCGCCCGCATGATCGTCGAGAGCTTCCGCGCCGCGACCATCATCAGGTGCCGCTTCGCGACGCTCGCGAGTCCTCTCAGCCACGGTCGTCTTGCACCGCCGGTGTCGCAGACATGGGCGAAGGATCATTCGGCGAGTTCGCTGCGGAGCCGCGACAGTTGCTTTCCTCTCATGCTCTGTGTGCGTTTGCGCATCGCATAGACAGCACGCTTCTCGGCTGGATCCTTGTCCGTCCAGCGACGCTGCTTCGGCGAGGCTCGCTCGGGGATGTAGGCCCGCATGCCGAGATCGGCGACGAGCGTGACCACCTTCGACGAGTGGTAGCCCTTGTCGGCGACGATCGCCTGCACGTCCTTCTCAGCTCCAGCCTGCTCGGCATTCACGGCCGCATCGATCGCGGTATCGATTACCGTGGCGGTATCGGGAGCGTTGCCAGGCTGCACGTTCACGGCGACGACGATGTCGGTCTCGAGGTCGACGGCATGCTCGGCCTTGTAGCCCATGCGCGTCGTGCCGTCCTTCATCCGCGTGATCGCCGCATCGGGGTCGTGCGGGTTCTCCCAGTCGTCGTTCGAGACCTTTTTTCCAGGGCGAGTGCGATCGAACTGCCGCAGCTTATCGTCCGTCGGATTCTCGAGGCCCGCCTGCTTCGCGAGCTTCTTCGTGTAGTCCTTCCAGCCCTTCCCGGAGTCCTTGCGGACGATCGATCGCATCGAGGCGTTGGCCTGGATCGTCGTCGAGTCGATCCCGATTGCCTCGCCCCACAGCAGGCCCTTGTGGGCCGCGACGGCGAGGATGAAGTTGAAGACCTCGTCGAAGACCTCCTTCGGCAGCCGCTTGTAAGTCTTGCGCACGCAGGAGTGGTTCGGCACCGGATCGGTGGGAGCCAGGCCGAGGAAGTCGCCGAGCGAGCGGCTGTCGCTGCACCGCCACGAGATCGCCCGGTGCGACTGCAGGCCCTCGAAGTAGCCGACGAACAGCATCCGGAAGAAGACGCCCGGCGGAACGCCGGGCCGCCCCATCGTCTCGGCGTAGGAGGGAGCGCACAGCTTCTCGACCAGGGCGTCGAAGCCGTTCTCCGCCAGCAGGCGATTGAGCACCGCGTAAAAAGGATGGCTGGGCGATCGTGGCAGATCAGAGGCCGAGATGAAGGCCTCCAACTGCTGCTCCCGGCGTCTCTTCCCGAGTGCCGTGCCCCCCTGGGTCAAGTCCTCAACGTGCCAATCCCCACGGCGGCAGTGTAGCGGCCTCGCGGGCAGCGCGAAGGGGACTTTGGCCACGGTCTGCTAGAGGACGCCCGGCCGAGGCGCGAGTGAATCGCCGGGGAACGACGCCGATCACGCCCGGCCGTCAGGCCGATTGCTCCGACCCCTGCGGCATCAGCGGCATGCGGATCACCTCGAGCCCCGGCTCGTCGGCGATGGCAATCTCCGCGTCCGGCAGGTTGGCGAGCACCAGCCGGAGGCCGTTGGTCCTGCCGGGTAGCACCAGTACCGCCGACGTCTCACTGCCTTCCGGCGCGATGCCTTCGAGGCCTGCGAGCCCGAGGGCATAGAGGGCCGTCGCCAGCGCGTCGGCGCGGGCCGCGGAGGGTGACAGCACGGTGGCCGAGAGCACGCCCTCGGCCGGCCGGCCGCTCCGCGGATCGAGGATGTGGCCGAGCCGCCTCCCCCTCTCCACGAAGAACTGCGTGCCCGAACCGCTCGTGCCCAGGGCGCGATCGACGAGCGTGATGGTTGCCAGTCGGCGGCCCGTGCGGAGCGGGTGTCGCAAACCGACCCGCCAGCCGCGGCGGCCCGCCACCGCCGGACCCTGGACACCGCGGGCGCGGACGCTGCTCTGTCCGCCGTGCACCAGGACGCTGGGCACGCCGGTGGACGCCAGCCAGTCGACGGCGCGGTCGATCGCCCAGCCCTTGCCGATCGCACCCGGATTGACCTCGGCCCCGGCGGTCACGAGTCGAGCACGGCCGCCATCAAGATCGAGCTCGAGCTGATCGATGCCCGCGACGGCCCGGGCCGCGGCCAACTCGTCGGCCGGGGGCGTGCGTCCCTGTCGGTGCAGAAATCCCCAGGCCCGCACGAGCGGCCCGGCGGTGATGTCGAAGGCGCCGTCGGTGGCGGTATGCAGATCGCGGGCCAGCTCCAGCATGGCCAGCGTGTCGGCCGAGACCGACGTCCACGTGCGGCCGGCGGCGGCGTTGAGGGCCGCCAGCTCGCTCGTCTCGCGGTAGATGCTGATGCGCCGTTCGACGTCATCGACCAGATCGAGCGCCTCGCAGGCCAGTTCGGTCACGTCGGGCAGTTCGCCGGCGTTGAAGACGACCTCAAACCGGCAGGCCATGGCGTCGCGACCGACGACGATCGTGTACAGGTCGGCTCCGCCCATCGACTCACCACGTGGCCCGGCCCGGGGCGTCAGGGAGACGTCGCCGCCGGCACCATCCCCTCGATCATCGTGCGGAAGCCGGCGGCGTGCTGCTCGAGCGTGGCGACAGGGCCGTAGAACTTTAGGAAATAGTTGCCGGCGGCGGGTGTTTCGACGATCGCGGCAAGCATCCGGTACTCAGGCCGCTTCACGGTGGCGCCGCCGGCAAACGGCCCGCCCGGCTTGTCGAGGTAGGTGCCCGGGATGTCGACGATGGTCACCTTGCTGCCGGCCACCCGCAGTTCCTTGCGGGCCAGTCTTGCCTTGGTCTCGCCGCCGTCGGGCTGGACGAACTGGCCGCACCAGCGGTCGATGTTGGCCTCGATGCTGCCCCCCGCGCCCATCACGGTCATCCGACCCGGCGGCAGGTCTCCCGGCGACGGGATCACGAACTCGGTCTCGACCATGCCCGACGAGGGACGCACCCGCTGGAACCCAGTTGGCGCTTCGAGCGACAGGGAGCCGGCCGCGATCTCGAAGGCCGTCGCGGTCGCGGCGTCGTCGGCGGCCGTGGCGACGCCTGCGACGACGAGGCTGACCGAGGTGATGATGATGCCGGCCAGCCCACGGAAGTTGTTCATGCCGAAACGCTCCAGGGAAACGACAACCACGTGCGCGACGAGCCGACGACTCGCCGATTCTACCACAACCCTCTGCCCGTTCGGACCAGTCGCCGCGGCCGGCCGTTCACGGGCGGCGGCCGCCGGGAGGTGATAACGGCAGGGCCCTCGGGAGGGCAGCCGCCGCGTCGCCGTCGAGCGAAACGATTCGCGCGACGGGCAGGCCGCCGGCGGACTCCCCGGTCGTCGGCGTCGGGCCGTGGCCGGGTGTGGCGGCGGTGGGGCCGACCCCGCCCGGCACGAGGGCCGTTTCCTGTGACTCCAGCGGGATGCGGAACCGCGTGCCGCACTCGGGGCAGATTCCCTTCCGCCCGGCGAGATGATCCTTGACCTTGACGCGATGCCCCTGCGGGCAGAAGGCGACGATTCCCATCGCGGCTCCCATCGTGCCGTTGCGTGGCGGCCAGGCGGCAGGTCTCCACCCCGATTGCATCGTCGCGGGCGGTTCGTCATCGTGCAAGCGGTTTTGTCCGGCCGCTTGCCGCGGCTGGGGTCTCCCCGTAGGCTCCCTGAGAAAATTGGCGACGGCGGCGAGCCGCCGCTTCTCGAGGTGACCAGCCACGCGGTCGTTGCGGCCGCTCCAGGAGCACAGCCCATGGCGGCGCGTCAATCGTCCCCCGATCGGAGGCCGTCCGACGACGAGAACGAGGGGCCCGTCGAGATCGCGATCGTCGGCGATCTCACCGACAACGAGGCAGACCTCACCGACCGCCTGCTCGGCGTGCCGCCGGGAGGTGAGTGCACCATCTACTTCGATTCGCCGGGGGGCAGCCCGTACTGTGCGATGTCGCTCGTAGCGCTCTTGCGATTGCGGCAGACGCGGGCGACCGCCGTGGTGACGGGCGAGTGCTCGTCGGCGGCACTCTGGCCGTTCGCCGCCTGCCAACGCCGGCTCGTCACGCCCTACAGCGTCTTCCTCTTCCATCCCATGAAGTGGCAGAGTGAGGAACACATCGGCATTCGCGAGGCGGCCGAATGGTCGCGGCACTTCGCCGAACTGGAGCGGGATATGGACGTGCTGCTGTGCGAGCTGTTCACGGGGCCGGTCGCCTTGATCAACGAATGGATTCGCACGCACCGGTATGTGACGGGGCGGGAGATGGCGGAGGCCGGCCTGGCGGAGCTCGTGCCACTCGCGCCGCTGGTCGCGCTGCCGGCTCGGTGACGACTCGTCAGCGGTAGTCGCCGTGGCAGTCGTTGCAGCTCTTGGAAATGGCGGCGACGGCTGCCGACGCGGCCTTGTGGTCTTTTCGACGGCAGGCGTCGCGAAGTCCGCCGGCGGCGGTCCGCAGGGCCGACGCGTAGCCGCGGTAAGTGTCGTCATCGTGGTGTTCGAAGTCGGGTTGCTGGATCACCTCCGCGATGGCAGCCACGATCTCCGCCTCGTGGACCGCGGTGTCGATCTGCTCCGAGAACTCTCCCGCCGAAGACGTCGCGGCACCGAGCAGCTTTTCCGCGGTCTCGAGTCGGGTCATAAGCGGGGGCCTGCCGGCGACCTGGCTCCAGCGGAAATCCTCGTCCCGGTCCGGCTTTCCCTGTGGGGGGTTCCCGTCGAGCATCGCCGCCAGGTCCTCCACCCGCAGTTTCGACTCTGTGTAGGACTGGTCGGTGCCCACTTTGCAGTTGAAGCCTGCCCGCGCGAACAGGTCGCGGGCGGCGGCCGCGTCCTTCTTCCAGCGGACGTCCTCGTCGTGAGCTGCGATCACCCCGAAGGCCAGGGCCAGCATGCTGAATGCCTTCTGGGCTTCGTCATAGCCGCCACCCTTGAAGGTCGAGGGAGAGACGACCGTGGGGGTCACGCGATCCTTCAGTTCCTTGATCTCGTCAGTCAGTGCGTCACCGGAGACCAGCGTCGACCACTTGAAGCCGCCGGCCGGCGTCACCGTCCCGCCACTCGCGGCGGGACGGCCTCCGGAGGCGGGGGCGATCGCCGGGCGGGTGACGCTCGTAAAGGCGGGCCGCTGGCCCTGGAGTTCTGTGAAGGCGTCGGCGTAGAAGGTGCCGGCCGTGGCCTTGTCCCAGGAGGCCGGTGGGCGAGCGCGGCGGGGTGGCGGCGATTGCGTTCCCGCCATGGCCCCGGTGGCCAGGCCCAAGACGACTGCCCAGGCCGCGCAGGCACGAAAAGCCATCCTGGCTTCGTGGGGGTGGAGTGGATTGGACATCATCGCGACGCGCTGTTCCTCGGGGGATGGGAGTCTCCGGACGAGGTTCTCCCAAGACGGCGTTGGACGGGACGACGATTCGTAGGTTCCGTTCTGCATGGTTCCGTTCTCCAGTTTCTGAAGTTTACCCACTTGCCTGCGTCCGCTCAGCCCGATTGACCCGGCCGACTCGTCTTGACCCGTTTTGCAGACTGTGGAACAAGACCGTCTTGGCAGGATGCGGCAGCCAGCTGGAGACGACCTCGGAAGGCTTTTCGCGGCCAGTTGGCCGCGGGAATCGCCCCCTCGCTTCCGGCCGGCGGTCCATCGTTCTCTTCTCAGGTTCGGAGCCCAGCACGCATGCAATCCACCATGATGGCTCGATCCCTTTGCGCCGTGTCCTTGCGGGCCTTCGCCTCCGCACTGGCCTGCGTGACGGTCTGGTTGCCAATAGCGGGGTGTTCATCCGGCGGAAGCAGTGCCGACGCGTTGGGGCCGGCCAAGCAGGCGGTGATCACCTTCCTCGAAGCGATCAAGCGGGGCGACGATGCCGCCGCACGAGCGATGCTCACGGCCACGGCCAGGGTGAAGACCGACGAAATGGGCATTTCGGTCGCCCCACCCGTCAACGACACGGCCACCTACGCGGTGCGGGACTGCGAACCGGTCGGTGAGGCCGGTGACATCGTCCATGTGGGCACGGCCTGGACCGACGTGGGGGCCGACGGCACGCAGAGCACGGACAACGTCATCTGGGTCGTCCGGCTCGATCCGGAAGGCTGGCGGGTGGTCGGCATGGCGATGCGGATTTTCGACGATCTGCCACCGCTGCTGCTCGATTTCGAGGATCCTGAGGATATGCTCGCCAAGCAGGCCATGGTGGCTGAGGAACTCGAACGCCGGGCCAAAGCCGAGGTGACCGGTCAGCAGACGAGCCCGCGGACGGCAGGCCGGCCCCAGGGCACGGAACCGTCGCGGCAGTAACGGCTTTCGCTCAGAAGTCGCGTGGCTGAGCCAATCGCGGGTGAGCCAGTCGGGCCCACGCGCCGTAGGAAAAAACCGCCGAAATCAGCGGCCGGCAGGTTTCCATCGGTTTTGGCGTCGCCCAAGACAGCGAAATCGCCCATTTTTCTTGACACGGGACTTCTCCAGGTTAGCTTAGTCCCCTGATTTCCCTAGTCGATCTATTCTTCCTGATCGCTACATAGTGTGTCAGGCTGGGTGTCCGTCTCGGGACCTTCGGCATTCGTAGCTGCGGTCCGGTGGCCGTCCCGGATCGGGTTTTCAGAAGTGACGGCTTCCGGGGACGCAGCGGCTGCGTTCCGTTTCCCAAGGTGGAGGTTTGTGATGAAGCGGTTCTTTGGTTTTTCGCTTGTGATGTTCTTCGCGCTCGTCGCCATCGCCCTGGTCGGCGGTGACTCGGGCGCGGTGGCCGGCCAAGGTTGCCATGGCCGGAAGTGCCACGGTGGTCTGCTGGCCAAGCTCCATGCCAAGAAGTGCCACGGTGGCCTCCTGGCCCGTCACAAGGCTCGGAAGTGCCACGGCGGTGAAGCCGTCGCCAACGAGTGCGGTGAGGCTGGCGGTTGCACCGGCGAGGGCGTGATTGCCACCGAGAGCGTGCCGACCGAGGCCGCTCCGAAGGCGCCCGCCGAGCCGGCCAAGACCTGAGCCGGTAGTCCGACTCGCGTCTACCGCGTGTTCACGCAGCCGGGTCCTCCGTGATGGAGGGCCCGGCTTTTTTTGTCTCGGGTGGTGGCACTGGGGCGGGACGCAGGATTCGATCCCGCAGCCGCTCACGTCGCGGCGCGACGTCTCCCTGCTGATCGGCCGCCCGGCGGGCCGCCCGCCGCCGCGCGATCTCGTCGATCACGCCGCCCACCACGTCGACGACGTCTTCCCCGGTGGTCGTGCCGTCATCGGTTGCGGCCGGGCCACCGCGAGCACGCTCGAGAAGATCCCGCGCCACGTCGCCGGCCATCCGACTGATCGACCCGTCGAAGACGACCTCCGGCTCACCGAGCTTGCCGACGACGCCCAGCGACAAGGTCTTGCCGGACAGCGCCGCGAGGAGCGGCCTGTCCTGGGGCAGATCGGCCGGAATCGGCAGCACGAGCTTGACGTCGAGCGAATCGTCGTCGAGGCCGACCGTGCCGCTCGATTCGACGTCCAGCCGACGGCCACCGGGGAGGGGCAGGCCGAACGCCAGACCCTCGTGTCGCATGCGCCGATCGGCAAGTTGAAATCGCACGCGGGCGTCCTCGGCGATGCGGATTTCCGGCGGCGGAGGGGGTTCGCCCGGCAGCGACCGGAGCAGGTTCTCCACCAGCGGCCCCGGCCCCACCACGACTTTGTGCATCGTGAGCGTGCCGGAGAGCGTGCCGGCGGCCGGATCGCCCACCGGGAATCGAGCACCGTCGAGCACGAGTGAGAAGCGGCCACTCGATCGAGTCGTGTCGGCGAGCACGGGAGCCGCGTAGGCCAGCACACCCCAGGCCACCGGAGGATCCATCGAAGCGTCGTCGAGCAGCGTCACCGGCTCGATCGTCCATTCGCTGGAGCCGGTCTGAACCGGTGTCAGTGATGCCCGCAGCGAGATCGGCTCGCTGACCCACGGATCCGTCGTCCAGGGCGCGGTGATCCGCATCACGGCCCCATCGACGGCGAGCCGCATCCGAAGGGGTGACCGCTTGGCACGGGGGGCGGCAGCGTCGGTGGCGGATGGCTGGCGGGTGAGCAGTCGTTCGAGATTCGAATGATGATCCTCGTCGATGACGAGGTCCACCGACGGGTTCACGAAGGTCAGTCGCCCCAGGTCTCCCACCGAGAGCAGCATCGCCAGCAAGCCGCGGCTGCCCTCCACCCGCTCGATGGTGATCGGCGGCTGACCACCGTCGCGTGGCACCAGCTTCGCGCCGTCGAGCGCGATCGGCCCGATCCAGCCGAGCCGCACATTCTCGAAGGTGATATCGGCGGCGAGTTCCGGCACGGTTCCGGCGATGATGCGGGAGAGTCGTTGGGGATTGGAAAGCCACCACGGCAGGGCTGCCGGCCCGAGCAGCAGGGGCAGCAGCAGGGCGGTGAGCGTGGCTTTTACCGGCAGGGTGAGGCCGCGACGCGGCTGGCCGGGAGCCAGGGCATTCGGCTGGGAATCGGCAGGGGACAAAGGTGATGGTCTCCGGGCGTTGGTCCTGCGGGTGCCGAGACGCAGATTCTACGCGTGGCCAGGGGAGGGCGTTCGGCCCCTGCCGCCGGCGTTCGGCCGTGCTAGACTCCGAGAGACGCGCGGGCGTAGCTCAGTTGGTAGAGCGCTAGCTTCCCAAGCTGGATGTCGAGGGTTCGAGTCCCTTCGCCCGCTTTTCTGGTTTTGCCGGAATCACGTGTGAAACACGCGAGATTCTGGCTTTCTTTGTGCGGGCGGATTTTTTGCCCGATGGACTGCGAGACCCCGCGCAGCCCTCCGCAGACCCGCCTGACCCTGAAGTTGGTACAACAATTGGTACAACGGGGTTGGCGACCTCGGCGGCATTGGTCGAACCCTCAGCCTCCAGCATCGGGGACGTGGCGGGCAGCAAGTTGACCGCCTTCATGACGTCGAGGGGCTTCTCATCGGCGTAGGTTTTCAGCACGAGGTCGAGCGACGAGATCCGCATCGCCGCCATGGCCGTCCGCGGATCGACCCCGGCGACGGTCAGCTGGGTGTTGGACGTGGTGCGCATGGCATGCACGTCGAGCCGGCGGCCCCGCGCATCGACCTTGGGAATCCCGGCTGCCGCAAGGTCCCGGTCAAGAATCCTGATCAGGCCGGCCGGGATCTGAACCAGTCGGTCGTCGTCGGCCAACGCCCTGCCCTGCGACGCGAGGCGTCGCCGCCGGTCTGCCAATCAGTCCCGCACACGGCTGGCGACGTCGGGCCGCAGGGGGATCGTGGATCGCTTGCCGTTCTTCGCGTGGACACCCCGGAGGGTCACCGCGGGCGCGTCATCGCTCAGTTCTACGTCGGCCACCGTGAGTGACGCGAGTTCGCCCTTCCGCATCCACCTTGGGAGAACGGCTACGTGGAGAGTTTCAACGGCAAGCTTCGAGACGAGCTCTTGGGCCGTGAGGTGTTCGACACCCTGCTTGAGGCCTCGCAGGCCGCCATCACCAGCTGTGCGAAAGCCGATATGAGCCGGTCGAAGTGAGTCCAGGTAAGCTGCAGAAGCGCGCGGAGGCCCTGACGGCTCCTCGGACTGCCGATTCCGATGAGTGCCCGCGTGATCGTCGAGAGATTCCTCGCCGCGACCATCATCAGCTGCCGCTTCGCAACGCTCAAGAGTCCTTGCAACCAGGTTCGTCTCACCCCGCGGGTGTCGCAGCCATCAGCGAACGACCGTTCAGTGAGTTCACTGCGCAGCCTGCTGAGGTGCTTGCCGCGTTCGCTCTGTGTGCGCCTGCGTGTCGAGTAGACGGCACACTTCTCATTCGGGTCCTTGCCGACCCAACGCCGCTGCTTGGGCGAAGCACGCTCGGGGATATAGGCCCGCATGCCGAGGTCTGCGGCGCGAGAGACCACCTTCGTGGAGTGATAGCCCTTGTCGGCGACGATCGCCTCGATCTCGTTATCTGCTCCTGCCTGCTCAGCGTTCACTGCCGCATCGATCGCCGTGTCGATGATCGTGGCAGTGTCAGGGGCGGTGCCGGTGTGGATGGTCGTGGACACCACGATGTCAGTGTCGAGGTCGACGGCGTGCTCGACCTTATAGGCCATCCGTGTCGTGCCGTCCTTCATCCGCGTGATCGTCGCGTCCGGATCGTGCGGGTTCTCCCAATCGTCGTTGGAGACCTGCTTCCCGAGGCGATTTCGGTCGAACTGCCGCAGTTCGTCGTCGGTCGGATCGTCGCGGCCCGCCTTCTTCGCGAGCTTCCTGGTGTAGTCCTGCCAGCCTTTTCCGGAGTCCTTGCGGACGATCGACCGCATCGAGGCGTTGGCCTGGATCGTCGTCGAATCGATGCCGATCGCCTCACCCCACAACAGCCCCTTGTGGGCCGCGACGGAGAGGATGAAGCGGAAGACCTCGTCAAAAACCTCCTTCGGCAGCCGCTTGTGCGTCTTGCTCACGCAGGATTGGTTGGGCACCGGATCCGTTGGGGGCAAGGCCGAGGAACTCCCCGAGCGACCGGCTGTCGGCGCACCGCCAGGAGATCGACCGATGTGACTTCAGGCCTTCGAAGTACCCCACGAAGAGCATCCGGAAGAAGACGCCGGGCGACGCGCCCGGCCGCCCCATCGTCTCGGCGTAGTAGGCAGCACACAGATTCTCAACCAAGGAGTCGAAGCCGTTCTCGGCCAACAGCCGATTCAGAGCCGTGTAGAACGGATGGCCGGGAGACCTCGGCAGGTCGGAGGCCTCGACAAAGGCCTCCATCTGCCGCTCCCGGCGTCTCTGCCCAAGTGCCATGCTTCCCTCCTTGGCCGCCACAACTCATCGGCTCAGGGCCGATGGCCGAAGTGTAGCGCCAGGGCGGGGGATGTGAAGACGACTTGATCCACAGCCCGTTAGTACTCCTACGTTAGCTCAACTTGAGTCGACCCGCACGAGTTGGTCTTCGATCGGCCGATTGCGGATGGGGCAATGATGTGAGAAGTACAGCAGCCGTGACTGCAGGAGCCGGCGCACACTGGGCCAGCTCAGGCCAGGATCCCCTTTTTGCGAGCCGCTTTCGCAGTTCGACGAGGAAGAGATACGCCAGCATCATGAGCGTGACGTGATGATGCCAGCCTCGCCAGGAATGCCCCTCGAAGTGATCGAGGCCACGTTCGTCCTTGAGTTCTTTCTAGGAGTGCTCGACCCACCAGCGATTTACAGAACGTATGTTGCACTCATGACCCGCCAGACGGCGAAGCGACTCGACATCGCACCTCGGCTGCCCTGTCGCCAGGTCACCTTGTGGAAGGCGGAACGCCGCCTCCATGCCCAGTCGGAAACACTCCTGGTCTTCAGCGTGCGGTCAGCGAGTTTTTGCGGCCGTGTCGGCGTTCTGCCCATCGGCCCCTTCGCCGGCACAGACCCTCGATCGGTGCTCGCCGCAATGCCCCGCAGCGTGCTGGCGATGCCCAGGCACCACGGCAATCCAAGCGCATTCAGTTCCCGCCGGAACAGCGTCACGGTGCCGTAGGCACGGTCGGCCTACACCGGCCCCGAGAATCCTTCCGCTCGCACTTGTCGGCACATTTCCAGGGCAATCTGCCACTTCGGGCGATAGCCAATCTCGGCTGGAATGCCCGCTCTGCCCATCCGCTTGGCAGCCGTCTTCCACGCCTCCGGCAGATACCGTTCGACACTGAAGCTTCCTTGCATTCATGCCCGGAGGCATGATGTCAAAACGGATCTGGCTCAATGTCAGCTAACGTAGTAGTACTAGCCGCCAATCTGATACATCGCCCGAGTCGGCCGCTCGAAGGCGGGCGACCCGATGCCGTGGGCGGCCCGTTTGGCCCCCACGCACGCCCGCAGCAAAGCCGCGATCTCGGCGTCGTCGCCCCCGCCCCGGAGCAGGGACCGTGCGTCCCATTCCGTGGTCGAGAACAGGCAGTTGCGGAACTGGCCGTCCGCTGTGAGCCGCAGGCGGTCGCAGCGGTCGCAGAAGGGGCTCGTCACCGCGTCGATGAAGCCCACGAGGCCGCCGCCGTCGACCCACCGCCAGTCGACTGCCGGCTGGCCACGATCCGTGACCGGCAACGGTTCGAGTCGGCCGAGCTCTCGCTCCAGGATGCTGCGCACCTCGGCGCCGGAAAGGACGCTCGTCTCCCGCCAGGCCTGGTCGGCATCCAGCGGCATGAACTCGATGAATCGGAGGTGCAGATCCTCGCGACGGCAGAACTCGGCCAGCACCACGATCTCCCCCTCGGTGAGGCCGCGGATCGAGACGGCATTGACCCGCAGCGCCGCGAACCCCGCCCGCCGCGCCGCTGCCAGACCGGCGAGCACGCGGTCGAGCCCGGTGCGACGCGTGATCCGCTCGAAGGCCGGCTCGCCCACGGCGTCGAGGCTGACGTTGAGCCGGGCGAGACCGGCGTCGGCCAGGGCCGCGGCCTGCTCGACCAACAGCAGGCCGTTGGTGGTCAGCGAGACCTCGGCGATGCCCGGCACCGCGACGAGCATCCGCACGAGCAGGGCGAGATCGCGCCGCAGCAACGGCTCACCGCCCGTCAGCCGGATGGTGCGGATTCCCTCCGCCGCCGCCACCTTCGTCACCCGACCGATTTCCTCGAACGAGAGCAACTCCTCCCGCGGTCGGAACACCACCTCGGCCGGCATGCAGTAGGTACACCGCAGGTTACAGCGATCGGTGACGCTGATCCGCAGGTCGGTGTGCACGCGGCCGAAGCCGTCGACGAGCCGGCTCATGACCGCCCTCCGCCGTCCGGACCGCCGTCGTGTACCCATTCCCGGCCGCCATCGGGTCGCAGCTCGCACTTCCAGATCGGCACGTCGTGCTTGATCCGCTCCATCAGCCATTCGGCCGCGGCGAACGCCTCGCGCCGGTGGGCCGAACTGGCAGCCACCATCACGCTCGCCTCCCCGGGCTCCACCCGGCCCAGCCGGTGGGCGACGGCTGTGGCCGTCAGGCCGAATCGGGACGCCGCCTCCGCGCCGAGCCGCTCGAGCACCGCCCGCGAGAGCGGCTCGTGCGCCTCGTACTCGAGCGCCGCGGTGGGCTGCCCGTCGGTGACGTCGCGAACCGTGCCAACGAACAGCACGTTACCGCCGGCGGTGGAATCGGCGACCGCCGCCAGCACGGCCGACGCGTCGAGGCGGGACGTCAGCAGGCTCACCGTCACGACCTGCCGGGGCCGGTCGTCCATCATCGCCATCGCCTCAGCCTCCACTGACCGGCGGGATGATGGCCACCGCGGCATCCGCGGGGATCGGCTCGCCGTCGCCGGCATAGCGATCGCCGATCGCGATGGTGCTGCGGCCCAACAGCGCCGCGATCTCCGGACAGGCCGCTGCGAGGCGACGGCGGAGATCGCCGACGGTGCCGCCCTGCCAGTCGAAGTCCCAGGTCCGCCCACCGGCGGTCGCGGCCATGCCGGCGAACAGCGACACGCGCAGCCGCGCGGGACCGGGTGTGGGGTGATTCATGGGAACCTTCAACTCGTGGTCAGGCGGCCGCCGCCGCCGGTGAGCAGGCCATCGAGACCGTGCGGCGCGGGACCATCCAATAAACCATAGGCCTTGGCGAGAATCTTGATGGGATGAACTGTCGGCTTCGTCGTGCCCTGTTCCATCTGCAGGCGACAGGCGGAGCAGCCCGTGGTCCCGGCCTCGATACCCGCCGCCCGCATGCCGCTGACGAGCGAGAGCCCCATTCGCAGGCTGGCCCGGTAGTGCTCGCGCGACAGGCCAAAGGTGCCGGCCATCCCCGAGCAACCGTGGTCCGTCGTCTCCAGTTCCAGACCCGGCACCAGCCTCAGGAGGTGCTCGCCCGCGGGGAAGCCGCGGGCTTGCCGCTCGTGGCAGCCCGCATGGTAGAGGATGCGGGCCGGTACGGGCCGCAGGTCGAGCCGCAGCCGCCCCTCGCGATGGAGTTCCCAGAGATAGGTGCCGGCGTCGCAGGTGGCCGCGGCCACAGGCGCGAGTTCCTCGTCGTCGAGGAGCAGGGGGTAGTGGTGGGCGATACAGGTGACCGCGGATGGCTCGGTGCAGACGACCCGGTAGCCAAGCCGCACCGCCTCGGAGAGCACGCGGAGGTTCCGGCGGGCCACCGCCCGGGCCGCGTCGAGATCACCTTCCGAGACAAGCGGCATGCCCGAGCTCGTCTGCCGGGGGTCGATGAAGACGCCGATCCCGTGCCGCTCGAGCACCGAGACGAAGGCCTGGGCCAGCAACGGATCGTGGCGACGGGCGTAGGTGTCGAGGAAGTAGAGGACCCGCGGCCCACTCCGCCGCGACGGGCGCGTGAGGCCGCGACGGGCGGCCCAGCGCATCAGCGCCGTGCCGCTCACCGGCGGCAGCTTGCGGCCGCGGGCGATGCCCAGCGTCTTCTCCATGATCCAGCGGGCCTGGGGATTGGCCAGGGCCCAGTTCGCCAGCGGCCGGAAGCGGCCGGCCACCGCGGAGAGGGCGTCGACGCGTGAGAGCAGCCAGGGGGCGAGCCGCGTCGCGTTGGCGGCGTAGTGGGCCGCCTTGAGTTCCATC
>VGYP01000035.1 GCA_016872955.1 Planctomycetota bacterium | reverse complement strand
GGGCCTGCAACAGGATTTTTCCAGGGCCGCTGTCGCCCGCCGTCGTGGTCATGCCCGGTCTGGCTCCTGTCCGCACCTCCACGGTTGCGTTGCCGCATCCCCGACCTGCAGTCCGCCCGCGTCGAGGGCTTTCACCTGGACGAGCCCGAGGCCGGCTGGGCCGCCGATCGCCGGCGACTCACAGGCCGACGTCAGGATGCCCACCTCCGCGCCCGCCCGTCGAATCGGCGCGGGCACCTCCGGCGGCGCCGCCGAGTCGATGGCCAGGATCGCCAAACGGCGGTTGACGTGGCCCAGAGCGTCGAGGCGGGCCACGGTTTCCTGGCCGAGGTAGCAGCCCTTGGTGAACGAGATGGCCAGTCCATCCCGGCCGAGTTCCTGCGGCAGCGTCCGCGGCAGAATGTCGGCCGGCGCGGGATACCCCGCCTCGATCCGCAGCGGTTCGAGGTCCGCCGCAGCGGCGTCTGCGAGTCCGGCCGCCGCGAACTGTTCGGCCAGCTGCATCCGCTGTCCCGTGGGCACCTCAATCCGGTAGCCATCGACACCCTGGCCGGCGACCCGCACGACGCAGGCGTCGAGGCCGCCGCACCGCAGCATCGCGTGGCTGTGCGGGGCCGTCGGTAGCGGCGATTCGCACAGCCCCGCCAGTACTGCCTCGGCCCCTGGGCCGGCCACGATGGCCGCCTCGGTCGTGGCCGTGACATCCCGCAGCTCCACTCGTTCGCGGATGTGGTGGTGCTCGAGGTGCGTCAGCAGGCCGGCCGCCAGAGTCGCGTCGGTGACGATTCGCAGACCCGTCTCGGTCCGCAGGAGCGTGGCCAGTGCGAGCACCCAGCCGCGGGCGTCGGTGAAGAAACCCTCGGTGCCGCCGCCGGCCGGCAGCCCGCCGAGCGACGCGGTCGTGAAGTGGTCCACGAAGGTCAGGGCATCGGGGCCAGTCGCCTCGATGACACCGACCGGGATTCCCGTCCAGGCGCCCCGCGCTCGGAACGCTGGGGAGCCTGCGAACGGTCTGGCCGAGCGGGTTGTCACGCCGGGTTTCTCCGGGAAAGCCGGCAGGGTAGCCCGGCGGTGGGCTCCCGGCCACAAAAATTTTCACGCCGGGCGCGAACGATCGGCCGCCTGGCCGCGTATCCCTTTTCACCGCGGCAAAAGAGTCGCCCGTGGAAACCCGGCCAGCGGGCCGGTTTTTTCTCGTGCGACTT
This sequence comes from Planctomycetota bacterium, assembly GCA_016872955.1. Lineage (GTDB taxonomy): Bacteria > Planctomycetota > Planctomycetia > Pirellulales > UBA1268 > QWPN01. The sequence continues at coordinate 14,193 of VGYP01000035.1, read as the reverse complement.
GCCGCGGCGCCTACGCTTTCTTCGAAGGGTGGTCTGGCAGGGCGCCACCCGAGGGGCAGGCGGGCAAGCGTCCGATCAACGCCCAGGACGCGTTTTCCTCGGTCCGACATCGGCGGTCGCTGTACGCGCTGATGAGCGAGGAAGCCGGGCCGGGGCGGTCACTTCACGAACGAGGAGATCCCATCATGGCGACCGTCGACTATGACCGTGACTGCTGCGATGACTTCGACGATGCCGGCGCATCCTTCGCGGATCCGCTGGCCGTGGCGGACAGCGGGCATTCGGAGGCGGCGCGGGCGGCCTCCGAGGCGGAAGACCCCGGTCAGGGGCGAACGGTGGGCGGGTTTCACCGGATCGCGGAGGTGCGCCGGCAGCAGGGCGTGACGCTCCGCAACGCAGCGCGTCGGCTGGGCATCCCGATGCCGGTCGTCCGCCGGCAGGAGCAGGCCGACTGCGACCTACGGCTCTCCGATCTGCTGCGGTGGCAGGAGGTGCTCCAAGTGCCGGTCGCCGAACTGCTCGTGGAGGGCGAGGGACAGCTGTCGGGACCGGTGCTGCAGCGGTCGCGGATGGTCAAGCTGATGAAGACGGCGGCGGCGATCCGCGAGCGGTCCCAGGACGCGACAGTCGCCCGGATGGTGACGATGCTCGTCGATCAGATTCTCGAGATCATGCCGGAACTGGCCGACGTCACCCCGTGGCACTCCGTGGGGCAGCAGCGCACCCGTGGAGAACTCGGCCGCACCGCCTGGACGGTGATCCCCGAGGAACTGTTTCGCCGGCCGGGCCGCTCGTGAGCGGCCGCTAGCGGGCCACGGGTTCGCCTTGTTTGGCGGGGTCCCGGTGTTTACGATGCCCGCGATCGTGAGCCTTCCACGAGCGCGACCACCGCGGAAGGTTCGGTCCGTCCCGCGAGGCGTTCCGTGTTCTCGTTCGTCGGCGTCCTAGCGATCACGCTCGTCCTGTTTCTGGTGGTGGCGGTCTCGGCCCGGCTCATCCTGGGCCGTTGACGCGACGAGCCGCGCCCAGCACGAAGGCGGCCAGACATCCGCCCAGCGTGCCACCCAGAAGCACCCACGCCGCCACGGCCAACCAGAAGTAGTCGCGCAGCCACACCAATTCCGGCGGCTCCTGGCTGCGAGGCACCTTCCGCTGCACGGGCCCGGAGCCGTCCGACTCCAGCCGCATCGCTTCGCGGAACGAGTTCCAGTCGGCCTGCACCTCGGGGTCGGCGAGCTGGGCCAGTCGACCGGTCCGCCACCAGGCCAGCGTCAGCGGCGGAGCGACGATCGTCGCCAGCCACGCGGCGGCCACGATCGCGGTGAGCACGCGAGAGCCGTTCTTCGCACGGTTCACCATCTTTCCGGCCTTCTCCCGTCGGCGGTGCATGCCGCAGGGATCAGTCTGGCACGCAGGCAGGGGGGCCGCTACCCTGCGTGACCCCTGCGGCGGCAGCGGCCTCGCAGGCCGTCGTGGCCCGCCTCCGCCATTCGCTGGGAGCCAGCCAGTTGTTCCAGTCCTTCGTTCGACTGCGCCGCCCCTGCGTCGCCCTGCCGTTGGTGGTGCTGCTGGTCGTGGTGCTGCTGCCGGCGTCGGCGGTCGGCCAGGGCTGGCTGCCCACGGCCTGGTTCGCCGCGACCGACGCCGATCCCCAGGCGATGCACCCGCTGGCGGAGAAAGATGGCCCCTGGCTGATCCTGGCCACCACGTTTCGGGGCGAGCAGGCCCGTGCCGAGGCGCGTGGGCTGATCCACGAACTCCGCACCCGCCACCGACTCCGTGCCTACACGCACGAAAAGGCGTTCGATTACACCGGCAAGCAGCAGGGAATGGGTCGCAACCCCGACGGGACACCCAAGCGCATGCGGTATGCCAATGCCGAGAAGGTACTCGAGGTGGCCGTGCTCGTGGGCGACTTCGCCTCGTTCGAGGACCCCCGCGGCCAGAAGACCCTGCAGGCCGTCAAGGCCCTGAAGCCGCAGTCGCTCGCAGACGGCAGCAAGGATCGCCTGGTCGCTGACTTTCTCTCCGCCAACCGCCAACAGGCGAAGAACGCTGCCCGTCCGCCGCTGCACGCGGCCATCCTGATCCCCAACCCGTTGCTGCCCCCGGACTACTTCAGCCGCCAGCAGGTCGACGAGTTCGTCCTGGGGATGAACGCCGACGTGGCCCACGGGCTCCTGGATTGCCCCGCCCGCTACACCGTGCGGGTCGCCACCTTCACCGGAGCCGGCAGCTTTTCGCAGGAGCAGCCGCCCACCACGGGAGACTCCGGCCTCGTCGACGTGGAGAAGTTCGTCGATTTCCTCAAGGGCAGCGGCTGGCGCGACCCGGCACTGCGGCCGATCGATCAGGAGAGCCGGCTCGTCGAGGCGGCGAAGGATGCCCATCGGCTCACCGAAGCGCTGCGCCGCGCCGGCTGGCAGGCGTGGGAGTTCCACGACCGCGACTCGAGCATCGTCTGCGTCGGCAGCATCGACCAGCTGGCCGTGCCCGGCCAGGACGGCCGCCCGACGCCGCATCCGGAGATCGGCCGGATCGTGGCGGGGCTGGGGCCCGACCCGACGGCCCTGGCCCGGGGGCAAGTCGTTCCGCGGTCGTTCGATGGCATCCTGCTCGACGTCCAGCTCAAGCCGATTGAAGCCCCTCGTCGGCCTGCTGGCCGACGGTAGCACGCGCCGCAGCGCCCCGCCGCCTCATGCCACAGTCGATCGTCCTCGGCACGACCAATGCCGGCAAGATTCGCGAACTGGTCGACCTGCTGGCCCCGCTGGGCATCGGCTGTCAGTCGCTGGCCGAGCTGTCCGGCGGGGTCGACGTCGATGAGACGGGCGAAACGTTCGCCGACAACGCGGCGCTGAAGGCGACCGCCCAGGCGCGGGCCGTCGGCCGCTGGGTGCTGGCCGAGGACAGCGGCTTGGTCGTGCCGGCCTTGGGAGGGGCGCCGGGCGTGCGGTCGGCCCGCTTCGCCGCCGCCGTGCCGGGCGAGGCGCGCGCGGCGACCGACGCCCGCAACGCCCGCCTGCTGCTCGAGCGACTGACGGGCCGCGCTGGCCGCGACCGTGCCGCCCACTACGCCTGCCACGCCGCGCTGGCCGACCCCGCCGGGAAAGTTGTGGCCGTGGCGGCCGGCACCTGTCACGGCCTGATCGCCGAGCAGCCGGTGGGCAGCGGCGGCTTCGGCTACGACCCGCTGTTCTTCGTGCCCGAATATCACCGCACGTTCGGCGAACTGCCGCCCGCCGTAAAGGCGGTGATCAGCCACCGCGCGCGGGCCCTGCGGGCGATCCTGCCGATGATCGCGGCGTCGATCCGGGCGTAGCGGCCCGCCGCTGCTGGTCGAGTCGATGCTCGATCACCTCCAGCACCGTGGCGGTGCCGTCCATCCGGCCGCGCACGGCAGCAAGGGCCGGCGCGAGCCGGTCGAGCCGCTCCAGGAACGCCCGCACCAGTTCCGGTGTCACCTCTTCGAGTAGGGCGAACTCGCCGCAGCCCATGGCCGCGAGGAAGTGACTGTTCATGAGCTGCTCGGAGTGGGCTTTCTCGGGCAGGACCAACAGCGGCTTGCCCAGTTCCAGCGCTTCGCCAATCAGTTGGTTGCCCGCCGCCGCCACGAGGCACCGGCAGGCGGCCAGGTCGTCGACGAACCGGCGCTCGTCGACGGCGTGAAAGGAGCAGCCACCGATCGGCTCCCGCTCGCCGAGGCCGTAGACGCGGACGGCCAGCCCGCAGGAGGCGATCGCCTCTACGGCGGAAAAGGGCGTGTGCCGCCGCAGATAACTGAGCACGAAGCCGTCGTCGCGCGGGGTGGCCGACGTGATCTCGTGGCGCAGCAGCGGGCCGACCTGGACGACATGTTCCCAGCCGCGCCGCAGGGGCGGTCGAAAGAAGGCCGAGACGACCGTGTCGGCCGCCTCGGTGACGTACATCCAGACCGCCCGGCTCATGAACCAGGCGTTCCACTGGAGCGACCAGGGCAGGGCGTCGAGGTCGTAGGCGAGCAGGAAGTGCTGGTGGTCCACGCTCACCAGTGGAATGTCCAAGCGGCCGGCAGCCCGTGGCAGGGCGGGCTCGAAATCGGTGATCGCCATGTCGGCCGCGAAGGTATCGAGATCGCCGATCATGCGGTCGACAAGCGGCCCCAGCTGGTGGGCCTGATAGTCGAGTCCCGCGGCGATCGAGCGCATCACGTCCAGCCGGCCGGCGGTGTACTGGAACACGACGCCCGGAATCTCCGCCAGTCGCACCCGTGGCTCGCGCGGCGCGAGTCGGCGCCGCAGGAACGTCAGGGCGTCGGCGGAGGTGTAGACGAGGAACTCGTGTTCGGTGCCGAGCCGCTCCACGAGCGTGGCGATGCGTGTGGCGTGGCCGCGGCCCTCGCCGCAGAGGCTGATGGCGATCCGGGACATGGTCGCTGGGCTCGAGCCGCGAACGAAACGGATGTCGTCGTGAGACCGTCGAGGAGAGTAGCCTCCATGGTCGGGGTCGAGGAAGCCGGCCCACGTTTTCGCGTCGCTTCGGCGGCGCGCCGGTCGCGGGGGTTGTTCGCCGGCCCGCGAACGGGCAGGCTGGTGGTCGGCACGGACGGTCAGATGCGGGTGACGCACATGCCGACAGCGACGCGGATTCTTGTCCTGCTCTGGCCCGTTGTCTGGCCCCTGCTGTTGGGCCTGACGGGTGTCTGCGGCAGCACGCTGGCGGCCAGGGCCAGGGCCGCGGCGGCCGACGACGTGGTGGCCACCTGCGCTGACTTCCCGATCACGCGGGGCGAGGTCGAGACGGTGATGCAGCGGCTGGGCATCTCGGGGATCCCAGCTGGGCCGCAGCGGGTGCGGGCTGAGGCCGCCGTGCTCGAGCAACTCGTGGACGAGCGAGTGCTGCGGATCGAGCTGATCGGCATGGGGATCAGGGTCGCCGATCAGGAGATCGAGGAAGCCTTCGGGAAGCTCGAGTCTCAGGTGACGGGGCGAGGGGGTGATTTCGGGAAGTTTCTTGCCGCCACGGGTCGCACCCCCGCCACGCTGCGGGACCAGTTGGCGTTCGAGATCGCACTGGACAAGTTCGTGCGCAGGCAACTCACGCCGGAGGCGGTCGCCGCGGCCTTCGAGAGGAATCACCGTGAGCTCGACGGCACGCGGCTCCGCGTGAGCCAGATCCTGCTACGCTCGCAGGTCATCGGCGACGGGGATCCGGCGGCGCGGCTGATGGAGCAGGCCAGGGAGATTCGTCGCCTGGTTGTGCAGGGGCGGCTGACGTTCGCCGAGGCGGCCCAGAAGTATTCGGCGGGGCCGAGCCGGCGGAGGGGCGGCGACCTGGGATGGATCGGCCGCGACGAGCCGATGATTGACGCTTTCGCGAGCCAGGCCTACAGGCTCTCCAAGGGTACCGTGTCGGAGCCCTTCGTGACGCCCTTCGGCGTGCACCTGATCACGATCACCGCCGTGGAGCAGGGTCGGATCGGCATCGACGCGATCAGGCCGCGGCTCGAAAAACTGCTGGCGGTTCAAGTCGTCCGGTCACTCGTCGCCGCGGCTCGGCAGCGGATCGACGTCTCGTTCCGGCCGGGCGTGCCTCACTTCGACCCCGCCACGATCGGTCGATCGCCCGAGGAGCGGGCGGTCGTCGGGGCGGGCGACACGGGCGGCTGAGAGGCCGAAAACCGCGGCTCGGACGCCTGTTTTCCGCTTGCCGGCGACGCGTCGGCCGGCTACCTTCCGACGCCCGAAAAGGAGTCCGTCCGCCGATGATGCTCCGCACCTGCGTCTTGTCCGTCTGCATGATCGTGGTGCCGGGGCTGGCCTTGTGTTCCCACCATGTGCCGCCGGAACTCCGCGCCGCAGCGCGGTCCGCCGTCTGGCAGCCGGTGGTCGCCAGCGTGGAGCGATGGTTCGCCCCATCGTCCCCGGCGGAGGCCGTCGCGGCGGTGGCAGCCGAGCCGACCAGGCCCGCGCCGGCGGCTGCGACCGCAGGGGCCGCGACGGCGACCGAGCCGTCGACGGATCACGATCGACTGGTCTCCCTCGGCGCCGTGGCGATCGAGTGCCGGCCACTGGAGACGTCGGCCGACGTGCACGTGGCGAGTTGCCGACTGGCGATGGACGCCGCCGGCCAACTGCAGCGTGTCTTCCAGGCGGGAGGATCGAGTCCGGCCGCCGCGACCTCGGCGCTCGTCGCTCAGGTGGAGGCGTGGCGGGAGCGGCTCGTGGCCCGTGCCGATGGCCCCGCCCCGCCGCACGGCACGCACTGAGGTCGCTGCGTGCCCCACGCCGCGAGGGTCTGCCCCATGCGTCATCGCCGAGGCTCGCTCGCCGACCGTCTCGCCGCGGTCCGTTTCCACGCCCATCCGGCGATGGCCATGACAACCTGGCCGGCGGCCGTCCGGCGGCAGGCCTGGCGTGAACCGGCCTTGGATCGTCGCCGGGTCGCGTCGACGCCCGCCGTCGGCCCGCAGGTGCGGTCCGAGGAACTTGCCCGCCTCGAGGCCGCGTTGTTCCTGGCCCGTGAGCCGCTCACGACGAGACGGCTGGCGAAGCTGGCGCGACTCAGCGACGGCACCCGTGCCCGCACGTTGCTCAGGGAACTTCGCCAGTTCCAGGATGCGGCCGGCTCGGCCATGCGGGTGGAACAGATCGCCGGAGGCTTCCAACTCCTGTCACGGGCCGGCTTCGGGCCGTGGATCAGGCGGCTTCAGGAAAACCCGGCCGCGCCGCGTCTGTCCGCCGCGGGGCTCGAGACGCTGGCGATCGTGGCCTACCGGCAACCGGTCACCCGGGCCGAGATCGAGGCCATCCGGGGCGTGGGCAGCGAGGAGATGCTGCGGCAACTCCTGGAGCGCGATCTCGTCGCGGTAGGGGGCCGGGTGGAGGAAATCGGTCGGCCGAACGTCTACGTCACCACCGGCCGTTTTCTGGCCGTGTTCGGGCTCTCGCGGCTCGAGGATCTGCCCCCGATCGAGAGTCTCTCCTCGGTCGGCGAGGCCCCGCCCGTCGAAGAAACCTGATTTTCAGAGGCTCTGCAGCTTGCATCAGGAGGGATCACCGGCCACACTTTTCTGCCTGACCGGCCGCGAGGTTTCCGCGGCTGATCGGGCGGATTTTTTCGTCCGCAGATTGGACGCTGGATGCCGGATCGGGTAGAGATTTGTCGTGTCGTGGTCCCGACGAGCGGATCATCGATCAGACTCCTGGAGGTTTTGCCGTGACGATTGTTGAGGGTTGCCGGGACGGTGGCAGCATTTCGACCGCGGAAGTCTTCTCTTGGAGCGAACTGCCCGAGCTGCTCGCTGCGGAGGATCTCTTCGAAGGTCTCTGTCCGACGGCCGTCCATGGCAGTCTCCAGCAGATCGTGGCCGCCGAAGAAGACAAGGACGACTTCGAGGAGGACGAGGACGACGACTTCGAAGACGACGATGACGACGAGGAGGAGGACGACGACGACGAGGAAGACGAAGAGGAAGAAGACGACGGTGAGGAGTGGGAGGAAGTCGAGGACGACGAGGAGGATCAGGAGTCGGACGACGAGGAGGAAGACGAGGACGAGGAGTGGGAAGAGGACGAGGACGATGACTGGAGCGAGGACGACGAGGACGAGGACGACGACGACGAGGACGACGAGGACGACGAGGACGACGAGGACGACGACTGAACACGTCCGTCATCGCGGACCCCCTTGTCAACCGGTCGGCAGCCGCAGTCCCACCCAGACGGCGATCAACGCCAGCACGTTGGTCGCGGCGACGTAGCCGATGGCTCCCGCAAGATGGCCATGGCCCGCCAGTTCGATCGCCTGGAATGCGAAGGTCGAGTAGGTCGTGAAGCCCCCGAGCAGGCCCACCAGCACGATCGTCTGCCAGGCCGGCCCGAGTCCCGGTTTTCCGGCCATGAGGGCGTACAGCAGGCCGAACAAAAACGAACCCGCCACGTTGATGGTCAACGTGGTGGCGGGAGCGGCCCACGTGGACGTCGGGCCGGCGAGCCGGACGGCGAGCGTGTTGCAGCCCGCCCGCAGCAGCACGCCGAGGCCACCGGCGGCCGCCAGTGCCAGATAGTCGAGCGGATGATTCACGAAGGCACCTCCGTGAGGCGGAGTGATGAGCATCGGCTCACCGACCCATGGTCAAGCCGCCGGAATATACTTCGCGAGGCCGTCGGCGTTCCGTTGCTGGTGGTCTGCGGATCGGTTGGCCGGCGTGGCTGGCCGTCCGCGGGTCGCCGACGGTAGACCTTCAACATGCTGCACTTTTCCAAGCGAATCCTGTTCGTCGGCTTCGGCTTCGTCGCCCGCTGCACGTTGCCGCTGCTGGTGAAGCACCTGAAGGTCCGACCTCAGGACATCACCATCCTCGAGTTCGAGCCCGACGAGGCGGCGATCAGGCCCTGGATCGAGAAGGGTGTCACGTTCGTGCGGGCCCGGGTGGCTCCCGACAATCTTGCCGACTTGCTCGGTCGGCACGTCTCTGCCGGCGACCTGCTCATCGACCTGGCCTGGAACATCGACTGCTGCGAGATCGTGCAGTGGTGCCACGACCACGGCGTGCTGTACCTCAACACGTCGGTGGAGCTCTGGGATCCCTACGCCAATGCGCAAGGGGCCAATCCCACGAAGAGGACGCTCTACTGGCGGCACATGAATCTCCGGCGGATGGTGGCCGGTTGGGCGGATCGGGGTCCCACCGCCGTCCTCGAGCACGGTGCCAATCCGGGCCTGATCAGCCATTTCACGAAGCATGCGCTGCTCGACATCGCCAAGGTCTGCCTCGATGAGCGCACGGTGACCGGCGAACACGCCGACCGGCTCTCCCAGCACGTCAAGGATGCGGCCTTCAATCACCTGGCGAAGGCGCTCGGCGTGAAGGTCATTCACTGCAGCGAGCGGGACACGCAGATTTCCGGGCAGCCCAAGGAGGTCGATGAGTTCGTTAACACCTGGAGCGTCGAGGGGTTTCGCGAGGAGGGCACCACGACGGCGGAAATGGGCTGGGGCACGCACGAGAAGGAACTGCCGCCGTTCGCCTACGAGCACGCCGACGGTCCGCGGAGCCAGATCTGCCTGGCCCGGATGGGCATCAACACGCACGTGGTCTCCTGGGCGCCCCACTCCACGATCGTGGGCATGGTCGTGCGTCACGGGGAGGCTTTCTCGATCACCGAGAAACTTTCCGTGCGGGACGGTGACCGGACGATCTACCGGCCCACGGTCCACTACGCCTACTGCCCGTGCGACGCGGCCATCGCGAGCTTGTGGGAGCTGCGCGGGAACGACTACCGGCTGCAGCCGAAGGTCAGGATCATGACTGACGAAATTACCTCCGGGTCCGACGTCCTCGGGGCCCTCGTGATGGGGCATCCCCTGGCCTCCTGGTGGTGCGGCACGGATCTCTCCATCGAGGAATCACGGCGACTGGTGCCCCACCAGAACGCGACCACCGTGCAGGTGGCCATCTCGGTGGTCGCCGCCACGATGTGGATGATCGAGAACCCGGCCCGCGGGGTGACCCTGCCCGACGATATTCCGCACGAATACGTGCTGGGCATCGCGAAGCCCTACCTGGGTAAGTTCTTGTCGCTGCAGAGCGACTGGACGCCGCTGCAGTACTACTCCAGCGCCTTTTACGGCTTCAATCGTCCCGCCATCGATCCGACCGACCCGTGGCAGTTCAAGAATTTTCTGCTCACGGACGGGGACTAGGGGGCGTGCCGCCGCCGTGGCTGTGCAGGAGGGGCCGACCGGGAATGGGAGGAACACGAGTCGTATGAACCGGAAATCGTTGCTCGATCTCGCCAAGAAGCACGGCACGCCGCTGTTCGTGGTCGACCATGCCGAACTCCGCACGAACTACGCCCTCTACAAGAAGCACTTTCCGCGGGTGCAGACGTACTACGCCGTCAAGGTCAACAGCGATCCGGCAATCGTCGAAACCTTCTACCGGCTGGGTGGTAGTTTCGACGTGGCGAGCATGCAGGAGTTCCATACCGTCTACCGATTGATCGAGAAGCTGCCGGCCAAGGAGCGGCAGGAGTTCGTCTGGGACAAGGTGATCTACGCCAATCCGATCAAGCCGATCGAGACCCTGCGCGAGCTCGACCAATACCGCCCGCTCGTAACGTACGACAACGTGGAAGAGGTGAAGAAGATCGCGAAGTACGCCCCGCGTGCCGGCCTCTGTCTGCGGCTTCAGGTTCCCAACACCGGCTCGATGGTCGAACTATCGAGCAAGTTCGGCACACCGCCGGGCGAGGCGGTGGACCTGATCCGTTGCGGCCACGAACACGGGCTCGTCGTGGAAGGGCTGTCGTTCCACGTCGGCAGCCAGTGCACGAATCCGGAGAACTACGTCCAGGCCCTGCATCTGGCCGCCGGCATCTTCGCCGAGGCCAAGCTGCGGGGATACGAGCTCAAGCTGCTCGACATCGGCGGCGGGTTTCCTGCGGCCTACGACGCCAGCGTCCCCAAGTTTTCTGCGCTGGCGAGGAAGATCAACCATGAGATCGACCGCCTGTTTCCCAGGTCGATCGAGATCCTCGCCGAGCCGGGGCGGTTTCTGGTGGCGTCGGCCGGCACCGCGGTCTGCAAGATCATCGGCAAGGCCGTGCGGAATGGAAAGCTTTCCTACTACGTCGACGACGGCGTCTATCACACCTACTCGGGCGTGATCTTCGACCACTGCACCTACCATCTCAAGAGTTTCAAGCGAGGCACCCCGCAGCTCTGTGCCGTCTTCGGCCCCACATGCGACGCCCTCGACACGATCAGCCTCTCGGAGCAGTTGCCCGATCTGGAGATCGGCGACTACCTGTACAGTGAAAACATCGGCGCCTATTCGGCCGCGAGTTCGACCCACTTCAACGGCTTCCCCCCGGCCACCGTGGTGCACGTCAACTGGTAGCGGATGCTCCCAGCGGGCGGTGGAGCCCCGGCGGGCCGGCGTCATCGGTCGAGGTGCTGGAGCTCGGTCATGCATCGCTTGGCGACGCTCGTGATCGCGATCGGGTCGGCGGGCCTGGCGGCGGCGGCGGAGCGGCCCAACATTCTCTGGATCTCGGCCGAGGATCTGTCGGCCGGCACGCTGGGTTGCTACGGGGGGCCCGCGCGGACGCCCCGTATCGACGCCCTGGCCGCCGACGGGTTGGGGTTCACGGCCGCCTTCGCGGCAGCCCCGGTCTGCGCACCGTCGAGAAGTGCGATCATTAGCGGCACGATGCCGACCACGCTCGGCAGCCTGCCGATGCGGTGCCGGGCGACCCTGCCGGCAGGCGTGACGGGCTTTCCGAAGCCGCTCCGCGCGGCGGGCTACTACTGCACGAACAACTCCAAGACCGACTACAACTTCGCCGCGGAGTTCGACGCGGGATGGAACGACTCGAGCCGCACCGCGCACTGGCGGAACCGGCCCCGGCCCGACCAGCGGTTCTTCGCCGTCTTCAACCTCACGGTCACGCACGAGAGTGGTCTCTTTGGTGGAGGTTCCCGCCGCATCCGGGACTCGCTGCCGGCCGGGCAGCGGAGCGATCCCTCGGCCATCCAGGTGCCCCCCTGGTATCCCGACACGCCGGTCGTCCGCGAGGCGCTCGCCCACCGGCTCGACCTGGCGGCGGACCTCGACCGTGAGGTGGCGGGCCTCCTCGAGCAGCTCGCGGCCGACGGGCTCGCCGACTCCACGATCGTCGTCTTCTGGAGCGACCACGGCGAGGGCATCCCTCACGGCAAGCGGGCCCTCACCGAACACGGTCTGCGGGTGCCGCTGGTGGTGCGGATGCCGTCGCGATTCCGTGACCGCGTCAGGTTGCCGGACGGGGTGCCGGCCGTCGGCACGACCGCGAACCTCGTCAGCTTGATGGACCTCGGACCCACCATGCTCGACCTGGCCGGCGTCGAGATTCCGCGGCGGATGGAGGGCCGAAGTTTCCTCGGGCCGAACGCCGCGACCCGCGGGCACGTAATCAGCGTTGCCGACCGGATGGACGCTGCTCCGGGATTCGGCCGCAGTGTCCGCGACCCGAGGCATCGGTACGTCCGCAACTTCCTGCCCTGGCTCGACGGCGACGACCTGCCCGAGTATGCCGCCGGCGTGCCGATCACGGGCGAGCTACGGGCGGCCCGCCGTGCCGGCACCCTGCCCGCCGGCGCCGCGTGGTTCGCCCGGACGAGCCGGCCGGCCGAGGAGTTGTACGACCTTGGTCGCGACCCGCAGGAACTCGACGATCTCGCGACCGATGCCGCTCGGCGCGACGACCTTGTGCGGCTCCGCGAGGTGCTGCGCCGCTGGATGATCGAGACTCGCGACACGGGCGTGCTCCCCGAGGCGATGCTGAGACGCGAGGCACGGGCCGCGGGCAGCGAGTGGGCGGTTTTCCATCCGCCGGCCGGTCGAGACGCCGCAGCCCGCGACCGTTACGCAGAGATCCTCGCGGCCGCCTGGGACGTGGCCGATCAGCCGGCCGCCGCCCCCTGGCGGGAGCGATTAGCGGTGGCCGATCCGGCGGTGAGGTTTTGGGCGGTGCATGGCATCGGCTGGGGGGCGGCCCGAGCGGGGGCGGAGGCCGTGGGTTCGGCCGCCGAGACGTTGCGGCCGCTGCTCACGGACGGCGATCAGGTGGTGCGGGTCGCCGCCGCCTGGTGGAGCCTGAAACTGGCGGTCGACGAGCGGCGGGTCGCCATGGAAGTGCTTGCCCGCGGGATTGCCGGTGGTGATCCCGACGAGCGTCAGCAGGCACTCGTCTGCCTCGACCTGTTGGGGGAAGCGGGCCGACCCCTCTGGGTGACGGCCTGCGGACTGTCGCTGGCACGCGGTGAGGAGTATTCACGCCGGGTCATAGAGCGCATCCGACGCCGGCTCGTGGCGGCGGAGGGCCGGGAGCCGCGGCCCTGACTGCCGGAGGCCGTGACGAAAGACCGTCGAACCCCTTAACGTTTCGACCGCTCGGCCACCCCCGGGAAGGTGCCCGTCGGGGACCAGTTCGGTCCGACGGTCAGCGGGTAGAAGTTGCCCGGCAGCGGCACGTGGTTGGGGTTGCTGGGGCGATTCAGGCCCGCCGCGTGCCATCGGTGTCCTGGAAGCACTCGAACCGCTGTCCCCACGGCCATGCCTCGTTGACGCGGTAGAAGAGATACTGTTCGATGCCCACCCACAGCGCGGTGCCTCCGTCGGCGAGTCCGCGGGCCTGGGTGCCCAGCCAATGGTGAAAGAGATATTCCCAGTTCGCCGCGGGACGGGACTCGAGGATCAGGCTGTAGCGGGTGCGGTTGGCTGAGACGAGGATCGGTGTGGGCTGGAAGAGGGGCGAGAAGTCGTTGGCCTCGTCGCCAGTGATGATGGTGAAGGAGACGGCCCGCGAGTTGTCGTCTTGCTTGACGCGGGCCCGCCCTAGGAAGGCGACGCCGCTGGTGGGCGAAGCCAGCCCCTTCCAGCCGTTGACGAGGCCGGTGTCGACCCCCATATTGTCGGCCGCGGTCCATTCCACCAGCCCGCCCCATTGTGTGAATGGTCCGGCGAACTGGTAGCTGTAGCTCTTGCGATAAAAGAAGTTACCGCCCGCCGGCACGCCTTCGTAGCGGACGATCGTGTAGAGGTGTCTGAGCTTGGGCGACAAATCCTGGTCGCCCACTTCCGCATAGAGCTGAGGGATGGCCAGGCCGTAATACTCCCCGCGGTTCCAACCGCGGGGAGCGGGGTTGGTTTCCCAGCCCAGCGACGTCGCCAGTGGGAAGTCTTCACCGTAGAGAAGGTCGGTCCGACCGCCGATGCCGGTGGACCCATCGACGGGCAGGGTTCGCTCGGCCACGAGATAGACCTGGTTCATCATCGGCTCGTTCGCGAGGTCGACGGCGTTGTACGGGCCGTTGAACTTGCTCGGCGGCGTGCCAACGTTGCCGACGAAGCCGCCGTCGAGCCAGCCGTACACGCCGCCGCGGTCGGACGTCCCGGACAGAAACCAGTCCTGATCGGCACTGATCACCCCGGTCATCACCTCGTCGGGGCCGCCGAAGAAGCCCTGCTCCTGCCCCCTACCGCCGCTGCCCACGAGCCACACTGCCGAGGTCATCATCAGCACGCCCCAGCGTGACGCGACGAACCGCATGTTGACCTCCGCCTGGCGTGCAGCGTTGGGCGTACACGGATCGTGACGGCGGCATCGAAGCGGTGCGTGGTCGCGCGGCACCAGGCCGCACGCGACGGCTGACGCCTCAGTCAGA